>CAYWGB010000021.1:0-10751 GCA_964457825.1 uncultured Campylobacterales bacterium
AGAGGATGTGCTTGAGCCATATCTCATAGCAAACGGATACATAGAGAGGACAGCGAGAGGAAGAGTAGCCACAACCAAATCGTACGGATTATTTAGGCTTACACCACCCAATAATGATAAGGCAGACAATGAAACACTCTTTGAATAACCAAACACTAATAATATTTGTTCTATTTGGAATAGCGCTATTGGCAGCATATTCCATATATCAACCTTTTGTGTTGCCAGTTTTGATTGCAGCTTTGCTTGTAATGGCCACTTTTAACTTAACTCAATATTTCGTAGATAAGACAGGCTCAAAGAAGATATCTACTCTAATCATGGTATCACTTCTTATACTACTCATACTTGCTCCAATTTTTTATATAGGCACAGAAGGGGTATCATATATCGTAAAGTTTGACCAAGAGACTATTGCAAAAATTGTCTCAAATACAAAAGGTCTCGTAAAGGATATTCCATATCTAAATAACTGGTCTGATCAATATCTCAATGCAGATGAACTCTCAAAGTATATCAAAGAGATATCGTTATATGCAACCAAAATGGGAAGTGCCGGATTGGGCTTTATTAAGAATTTGGTACTAATCATACTTTTTTATGCCATTATTAATTTTCACAGTGGAAAGTTTTTCTCTCTAATGAAATCTATCATTCCTGTATCATCTACACAAAGTTCACAGATGATAGACGAGGTCTCATCGACCATGGAGGTAGTATTCTACTCAACAATTGTTACAGCTATTTTTGAAGGCCTTTTATTTGGCACATTTGTCAGTTATCTTGGTTTTGATGGACTATTTTTTGGCGTACTGTACGGCTTTGCATCTCTCATACCATTTATCGGAGGAGCACTTATCTGGATACCTATATCTCTCTATTCATGGAGTGAAATTGGCTCCAATACTGCTATATCTATTGCTATATACTCCGTAGTCGTTGTATCCATCATAGCTGATACATTTGTTAAGCCTATTATAATCAGAGTTATCAAAGAAGATTTTTTAAAGAACAAAACCAAAATAAATGAAATAGTAATATTTTTCTCAATCGTAGCGGGGATGTCAGCATATGGCTTCTGGGGTGCAATAATCGGACCCGCAATAACAACATTTTTGATGACTACTAGTTCCATTTTTATAGAACATAACAAACATATTGTTAATGAAGATTGAGAATAAACTTCAATAAGAAAACTCAAGTATCTCTATTCTTGCTAACCAATAAGCCAGCATCACCTTTCACTGCAAAGAAATGTGATACTGCACTGGAAAATCTGCTCTATACATGACCCTGTTCTATCATCAAATCTGCAACTTTTCTAAAGCCTGCGATATTGGCGGCCATTACCAAATCTCCTGCACTAGCGAACTCTACTGAAGTCTCATAGACAGTTTTGTTATATCAAAAATAATAAGGGAAAAAATAGTTTAGTTATGATGCTGCAACTCTCGAGACAACAACACCATTTATCCTCCGAGTGGAGGATAATCTGAGGATTAATCTTCTATAACTGGCGTACCAGCAGCCCCTCTGCTATCCAATGAAGGCATACCATCTACGATATCACCCCACTGTATACATCCTTCTGTTGGACATGCATCCGCACATGCTGGAACATCATGATAATCTACACACTCAACACATTTGTCTGAGTATACATAATAAATCTCTTCACCTGTTGGATTATCATCCTCATCTACGATAGCTTCCACAGGACATTCGTCTATACAAGCTGCACAATTGATACAAGTATCTGTAATAATTACTGCCATTTTATTCTCCTTAGTTAATATCCAATAACTATATCACAAGATAAATAAACCCTACTTTAAATTCAAGCACTCTTTTATCTTGTCAATCATGTCTAGTTTTTCCCATGCAAAATCTTCATTTTCTCTACCAAAATGTCCATAAGATGCCGTTTTTCTATATATAGGCTTCAGCAAATCTAGCTTCTTAATAATCCCAGCAGGAGTCAGATCAAACAGTTTTTTAACACATATTTCAATCTCTCTCGCGCTCACTCTGCCAGTCCCATGTGTATCTACATATATCGATACTGGCTCAACCACACCAATGGCATAGGCCAATTGGATAGTAACTTTTGATGCCACGCCAGATGCCACCAAATTTTTAGCAACATATCTAGAGGCGTAGGCAGCTGATCTATCTACTTTTGTTGGATCTTTACCAGAAAAAGCGCCTCCTCCATGAGGACACATACCTCCATACGTATCTACAATAATTTTACGTCCTGTAAGTCCAGCATCGCCTTGAGGGCCGCCTATGACAAATCTTCCAGTAGGATTGATATGATATGTTGTATCATCATCAAGTAGATCAGCCGATATAGATGCTTTAATAACTTCTTCTAGTATATCCTTCTGAAGCTGCTCGTGACTAACATCTGGCGCATGCTGTGTAGAGACCACAACGGTATCAACCTTTGTTGGCTTCCCGTCTATATACTTCACTGAGACTTGAGCTTTTCCATCTGGACGCAGATATGGCAATGTGCCATCCTTGCGTACTTGAGACAATTTTAATGTCAATTTATGTGCCAAGGATATAGGCAATGGCATCAACTCTTTTGTCTCATCACAGGCATATCCAAACATCAACCCTTGGTCACCTGCACCTATCTCCCCAGACTCCTGATCAACCCCTTGGTTTATATCAGGGCTCTGCTCTCCTACTCCGTTTAGAATACCCGCACTTCTATAATCAAATCCAAAAGATGCATCAGTATATCCTATCTCTCTAATTACATCTCTGGCAATCTCTTGCATTGGGGCATATGCAGTAGTCTTTAACTCTCCCGCTATAACACAAAAACCATTACTCAGCAGTGTTTCACATGCAACCCTAGCCTTAGGGTCTCTCTGGATGATATAGTCCAAAATTGCATCTGAAATCTGGTCAGCCATTTTATCTGGATGACCTTCTGTTACTGATTCACTTGTAAAAATGTATTCGTTAGCCATTTTTTGTATCCTTTGTATTGTCTTGTCTACTGTCACTAGACTTTAGCTAAGTCCCAAGTGGAACCTAGATAAAGTCTAGCTAATATCTTTTTGAACTATCTCTGCTAATTGCTCTGGTAAAATACCTAATGACTCTTCTACTAAAGATGTATTGCCATGGGCTATAAACTGATCTGAGTATTCAAAACTACGCATATTTACCATTAAGCCATTATCCGACAAGCATTCCAATATAGCAGACCCTACTCCACCCTGCTTGACAGAATCGGAGAAAACATACCATCTTGCGTATTCAGCGGCAAGCTTCAACAGCATATCTTCATCCAATGGCTTGACAAATCTCAAATCCAAAATGGCAATTTTCACTCCATCTATCAGATTTGCTGTCTCAATCGCTCTGCCTACTCCATTACCATAACCGATAAACAAGATATCGTCACCGTCTCTAATCAGATGTGATTTCCCACATTCATAATCAGGAACTTCACACTCATCTGCCATAAATGCACCCCTTGGATACCGGAAGGCTGATGGGTGATTGAACTCCTTAAGAAATTCCATACATTTTTTCATACTATTCTCATTATATGGAGCCATGAGTGTCATATTTGGAATTCCACGTAAATATGAGATATCAAATACCCCCTGATGCGTCTCTCCATCTTCTCCTACAATGCCTGCTCTATCCATGGCGAATGTGACCCCAAGATCCATAAGGGCAATATCATGTACCACTTGGTCAAATCCTCTTTGTAAAAATGTAGAATATATAGTGCAAAATGGCTTGAACCCCTCTTTTGCGAGTGGCCCCATTGATGTAACAGCATGTTGCTCGGCTATGGCAACATCCCAAAATCTATCTGGGAATACTTCCATAGCTTTCATCATACCTGTTCCAGTGGGCATCGCTGCAGTAACGCCAACAACTTTCTCATCAGCTTGAGCAAGCTCTAGTAACTTGTCGGCAAAAATTTCCGTGGCAGTCGGTTTTTTTATTTTTCCAGAAGTCTGCTTGGTTGATTCTCCAGTTGCTAAATCAAAAGCACTCACTCCGTGCCAGTGCTCTTTTGTTCCTTCAGCTATCTCGTAACCCTTACCTTTTGTTGTCTGGGCATGAATAATCACAGGTTGCCCCATGTTTTTTGCAATCTCCAAAGTTTGCACCATAAGTTCAATATCATGTCCATCGATTGGTCCGATATAGTTAATACCAAGCTCTTCGAAAAGTAGTCCCGGAGTAATCAATCTAAAAGACTCTTCAAACCTTTTTGCCATATAAGATGCACTATCTGGAAGTTTTTCCAATATCTGCTTGGTGTTTTCTTTTAGTTTTTGATAGAAGGGGCTCGCCATTGTTGTAGAAAGATACCTACTGATGGCTCCTATTGGTTTCGCTATGCTCATCTCGTTGTCATTTAGTATGATAACGACTGGGTATTTCCTGTCACCCAATTCATTTAATGCTTCATAGACCATACCAGCTGACATACTACCATCACCTATTAAAGCAACAGGCACTCTATCCTCTCCTCTGAGTGCAATTGCCTTGGCAGCACCTACTGCCAAAGAGATAGATGTAGAGCTATGGCCCGCTTTATAGTAGTCATAATCAGACTCTTTTGGATCAGTGTATCCACACGTTCCTCCAAATTTACGTAGACTACTAAACTCGTCCCATCTTTGTGTAAGTAATTTGTGTGCGTATGCCTGATGGGAAACATCAAATAAAAATGGATCTTTTTCAACATCAAACACATGATGCATAGCAACAATCAAATCAACAGCCCCCATAGAAGAGCTCAAATGGCCACCGTTTTTGCTTACGACCTCAAGAATCCTGGCCCTAATATCAGATGCTTGTTTCTGCAAAGATTTAATATCTATTTTATCTTCTTGCATTTATATTTCCTGAATTTTGTTTGCCAAAATCTTTTTTATTAATTTTTTAATTTTTTTAATTTTCAAGTTCTCATCTCTGTAGCCTAGCTCTTCTATTGCTCTATTCACTAGCTCGTCGTCAATCTCTTTTCTTACTCTTCTAATACACTGCGTGCTATAGATTTTATTTTCTATGACACGCAAATCATCTAATTCTACGGGATACAAGCTTGCCCTATCTATGTCAATACGCCTAAGTTTAATCATATTATTTCTCGTTTAAATAGCTCAAAGAATCTGCTATTTTGATCATCTGTTCCAACAGTAATGCGGATAGCATTAAGACCATAAGAGGCCAAATCTCTTATAATCATACCTTTTTGCAGTAAATTCTCTGCTACTGTTGTAGAGTTCATAGTCTCATCTAACAGATATGTTATAAAATTTGTATAACTAGGTATATATTTAATATTATTTTCATCCGCAAACTCTTCGTATCTTCCAAGTTGCTCTGCGTGTAACCTAAGAGTTTGAGATAAAAATGCATCATCTCTACTCGCACTAATCGCCGCTGCTAGAGACAAGGTAGTGATATTAAATGGTGGTCTCATTTTATAAAGTGCTTCGATTATAGATCTATTGGCTATCCCATATCCTACTCGCATGCCTCCCAAACCATACGCCTTGGAAAAAGTACCTAAATAGATTACATTTTCAAATCCAAGTATATCCTTTGGCTTAATCTGATATTTGTCATCTTTTGAGGCAGCATACTCCATATAGGCACCATCGATTACAACTAATGTATCTTTACTGGATGCTTTTATGATATCAAAAACATCTTTTTTGACCACTGCATCACCCGTTGGGTTATTAGGTGTGCACAAGAAAATAATATCAATTTTATTTTTTTGCATCAATTCAATAAACTCATCTTTTTTATGTTCATAGCTAGGTGTTCTAAGCACCTTGGCACCTACCTGCTTCGCATATATTTCGTACATAGCAAATGTGACTTGACTCATAAGCACAGTGGAGCCTTCTGTCAATTTTGCACGTGATAAAAACTCTAATATCTGATCACTGCCAGCACCTACAATAATCTCATGCTCCTCTACTTTATATCTACTGGCTATCACATCTTTCAATTCATACATGCTATCATCTGGATACAGGTGTGCTTTTGATGCATAGTTGCATATAGTTTCTTGTACTGCTGGCGATGTTCCTATTGGGTTTTCATTGGACGCGAGCTTAACTATTTCACTACTCTCAACACCATATTCTCTCACTACTAGCTCTACAGGCTTACCTGCCTCATATACCCTTATATCATCTAAAAATTTATTAAATTTCATCTACACATCATCCGTTTCTTTTACATAAGAACCCAAAAATTTAATCGATTTTGAGTGTTTTGCAAATATTTTCTTTATTTTCTCATCATCCCTGTGGCCATCAAACTCTATGAAAAATATAGATAGACCATCAACAATATGTGATTTTATCTTGGTTAAATCAATATCAAACTCTTTGAAATCATTTAAAAAATCAACCAATACTCCAGGCTGATTAGGCAATTTAACCAATATTGTTGTTTTGTCATTACCGCCTGCGATATTATCAAAATCACTAATTATAAAAAATCTAGTTTTATTGTCTCCAGTATCCTCAATATTGCTAAACAATATTGGCAAGCTATAAATTTTTGATGCAACTTCAGCACAAATAGCTGCGGACTGTGGGTCCTGAGATGCTAGTTTGGCCGCTTTTGCTGTTGACTCTACTGGTACTTGCTCCAGCTCATCGAGTCCATAATCCTCTAAAAACTGCTTGCATTGTCCAAAAGCAATATCTTTTGAATAGATACGCTTTATATGTTTTATATCTTCTGCTTTGGTGGCAAATGTATGATGAATATCCACTGCAACTTCTGCAATTATCTTGACATCAAACTCATTAAGCGAGGATATAGTATCGCTTACGATCCCATTGAAGCTATTCTCTATAGGAACTACACCATATTTGGCTCGACCTTGTGCCACTTCTCTAAATACACCTTTTATAGAGCCTATAGGGGTGTAGTTACTCATAGCACCAAATTTACTCTCTGCTGCTTGGTGAGTAAAACTGGCTTCTGGACCCAGGAAGGCTATTCTTTCTTGCAACTCAAAATTTCTTGATACTGCAAAGAGTTCGATAAATAATGCCTCTATTGCATCATCCGTCAGTCGACCTTCTTGCTTCTTGTTCAAACTTTTTAGGCGCTCTACAATCTCTTGTTCTCGTTCAGGTCTATAGATTGGTGCACCAGTACTGTTCTTAAGTTCTCCAACTTGATGAACTAAATCGATTCTTTTATTATAAGCTTGTAATAAAGCATCATCGATATCATTTATTTGACTTCTTAATCCATCCAGTGTCACTATATCTCCTTCTCTTTCTCTAGTCTTGCAGATATTTTTTTTCTAATCTTATCATGTCCTCAAAACTTTCTCGATCCCTTATGATTCTATCTGCACCATCTTCTATTGCCACCTCGGCTGCACGAGATCGAGTATTGTAGTTGCTTGACATTGTAAAGCCATACGCACCAGCACCATGCATCAATATCAAATCGTCATGCTTGGTTTTTGGCAACATTACATTTTTTCCAAACCAATCTCCACTCTCGCAAACAGGACCAACTATCTCTGCAGCACTAGCATCATCCGTAGAATCACCAAGATATTCGAGTTTATGGTAAGCATCATACAGAGTAGGACGCATCATATCATTCATGCCAGCATCAACAATTACAAATCTTTTTGCCCCATTGACTTTCTCGTACAATACAGAACTTAATAAGTAGCCAGCATTTGCAACTATTGACCTGCCTGGTTCACACATAATAGTCACATCTAATCCCCTGGTGGCTTCTTTGATGATATCAGCATACTCTTGCATATCAACTGGGATATCACCATCTTTATACTTCACGCCTATGCCTCCGCCAATATCAAAAAATTTGATATCTACATCTATAGCTTTTAGTGAATGTACTAAATCAGCTATGATACCTGCTGATTCTTTAATCGGCGCCAGGTCAAGTAGCTGAGAACCTATATGAAAATGTATACCAATAGGGTCTAGATTATCTGAATTATTTGCATATATATACATTCTTTTTGCCATGTCTATATCGACGCCAAACTTGTTATCGTGCAATCCTGTTGAGATATACGGATGGGTTTTTGCATCTACATTTGGATTGACCCTAATAGAGATACGAGCCACAACTCCAGAATCTTTGGCAATCGACTCCACACGCTTCATCTCCTCTTCGCTCTCTAGATTTAATAGCAATATATCTTCTTCTAGTGCCTCTGCAATCTCACTATCTTTTTTGCCAACACCTGAAAATATTATTTTGTATTTTTCAACTCCGGCCATCAAAGCACGTCTGACTTCTCCAATACTTACACAATCTGCTCCCGCTCCAAGCTTATGCATATGATGTACTACGGACAAATTAGAATTTGCTTTAACAGCATAAGATATGAGAGACTTTTGTCCGGCAAATGCATCTTTAAGTGCCATGTATCTGCTAGATATCTCGTCAAAATCATACACATACAGCGGGGTTCCATATTTCGCGGCCAAGAATCCAAAATCAATCGACATATTATCACCTCTAGTGGTATAGTACAAATAGTAAACTATTTTATCTTAGATTTTATCCAAACTTTACATTAAACTAGCTTCTTGTCTGCCCTTAACAAAACATAAAAGGAGTAGAACAGAAACAACACAACTGGCATAAGCATCGCAGTATCAGCAGATAGCGCACCTGATTTTGCCACATTAAACAGAGCATAAAATATACCCCACGCCAACATGGTTCCACCTAGCGAAACAGCCCACACAAGCTCTTTATTGATATATCTCTCGTAGTATGGGGTTTTAAAAAAAATTAAAGTAACCATGGCAAATGCAAAAAGAGGAATAATTACCTTGTCATATAAAACTGCTTTGATTTTCGCAGCATTAAGATGCTGTTGCTTAAGTAGTCTATGTGCGTTGTATGCATCAGGTATCGTCAAAGATTCACCTTCATATATCAACTCTATAACTTTTGGCTTATAATCTTTTAAGAACTTATAGCGACTGATATGCTCTGTTGTAAATCCAGACAGACTCTTTTGAGCATTAAAAGTTTTAGTTATAATCACTGCATTTTTTGCCACCCAATACGGAGAGTCATATTTTGCTAGATTAGCAGATGTAACCTTGGTGACCTTCGTATCATTTAGCTCAAACAAAACAACATCATGCAATACTTTATTGACAGGATCAAGCCTATTTACATAGACAAAGTCTTTATTGTATTTAAAGAGCATATCGTTCATGATGTATGAACTATTATTTTTATTTAGTATCTCCTTTGATCTCTCGTTAGAGTACGCAAACTCACCAAACTGGAGATATATCATAGTAGCATAAGACAGAAGAGCTGGTATCACAAATGGCCAAAATAGTTTTTGTTTAGAGTATCCAAAGGAGAGCATTGAGACAAATGTGTTGGATGAGACCAATGACATATATGTTACAGTCGCAGCAAAAACGATAGCTAATGGGTAAAATCTCGTAACTGTACTCATCCATGTATATGCCATATACATCAAAGCCTGGTTAAAAGTACCAGAGAGCTTATCGGAGTGCTGCAAATAATCCACAAGCGTAATAACCATAGTTATCGCTAGCAGTATCATCAAAAAATTTTTACTATAATGCGTCAATATATAGGCAAAGTACCTTTTCATCATTACCTCAAGTTTTCTATACTTTTGATAGAAAATAGTGATTTTATCTGCTTGAGATCTGAGGTTGGAATCTTTTGACACACCTTGGCAGCATAATCAATCAACTCTTCTATCTTTTCTTGTTGTGTGTCATCAAACCTACTTAGTACATAATCAGAAACCTGCCCCTTATGCTCTGGTCTCCCTACGCCTATTCGTACTCTTAGATATTCCCGGCCAATAGCAGAATCAATAGATTTTAATCCGTTATGACCTCCATTACTTCCGCCCACTTTAAACTTGATGGCGCCAAATGGCAAATCTATATCATCATGAACTACAATAACTTGATCCACATCTACTTTATAAAAGTTTTTAACAGCTTGTACGCTATCGCCTGAAAGATTCATATATGTTGTTGGTTTTAATAAAAGAAGCGTGCCATATTTACTCAGCTCGCCTTGAAACGCATTTTTGCTAACATCCCTAGCACCCAAGAGGGACACTAGTTTATCTATGACCCTAAAGCCAATATTGTGCCTAGTCTCGTGATATGCTGATCCAGGATTACCTAAACCAACAAATAGCATCTATCCAGCCTTAATCACACCACATACAGATACATCTTGACGATCCATCAATTTGCAATCATCAGGAACATTGACATCTCTAACCAATATAGAGTCATCTCTGTTCAAGTCTGTCACATCTAGTGTAAAGTTAGCAGGAACATTTTCGATTGCTCCACGTACTTTAAGTCTTTTTTTGTTTACGATAAGTACACCTTTGTTTTTCAAGCCTTTTGGAACACCAGTTGTTAAGACAGGTACCAAATAATCTGTAACCATGCCAGGAACTGCTACTCTCAAATCTACATGGATTATATCTCCATTTACTGGGTGAAGCTGATACTCTTGTATAACGGCTTTTATCTCTTTGCCATCAACTTTTATGTCTAATGCCAATGTCTCTTTGGCTCTAACAGCTCTTACAAATTCTCCGTGTTTAAACGCAGCATTTATATTCTCAACACCTTTTGCGTAGATATTCGCAATTAGATAACCATCTCTTTTAAGCTGCTTTGCATTGCGCTTACCGATACTCT
>CAYWGB010000022.1:0-10272 GCA_964457825.1 uncultured Campylobacterales bacterium
TTTTGCATTTAGCAAAATGGCTGCCAATCAAAAAGCTAAAATTACAGATAATGTCGAAAAGATTAAAGATGTATTCAATAGTTCTGATGGAAATGTTCAGCTTCTTTGTCTAGAAAAAACTACAGAGTGCTATATCATTGGACGGGGAGCAAAGGTTATAAGGAAGCTTAGCAATCCTATAGGCGATATGCAAGCTTATATTTTGGACGATAGTAATAATATCCAGCAGTTGGAATTTGGGAGATATAATAATAGGCACATTTCACTCCGTATGAAACATTTTGCAAATGGAAGCACTTCGCAGATGATCATAAAAAGTGGAGATAATTTCTATTTTGTGCCTAGTTATCTTGGCGAGATAAAAAAGTTTGATTCTATAGACGATGCTGTTTCACTCTGGCTAGATGGTGAAGAGATATATGAAGAGGGGGGCTACTATAGATGAGAAAAGGTTTTACACTCATTGAGATTATTATATCTGTTGCAATCATATCACTCGTAATAACTGGTATTATGAAAATGAGAAATCAAAATATTTTTCTTGCAAAAAAAATTAGCTCTCGTATGCAAGGAGAACTAAGCAATACATTATTTACGGATAAAAAAATGGCCAGAAGATACAGTAAAGATGAAAAAGATGCGTATACAATGCTTGACAATATGCGTCCAAATGATGATAAGGCAAAAAAAGTATTAGAGGACATGAAGCGTAAAATATTTTATGAAGAGAATATCCCTGTACTCAAACAAGAAGGGGCAAAGATACTCAACTTAAATGTATTGATGCTCAAACATGAAAACGGATATAGATACTACCGTATAGGCAGAACTCGTTAGAACCTAAAATTACTACTTTTTAGGTAGTAAAAAAATAGTATCATTCCAGTTATCATCAACAACATATTTCCAAAAATATCATGCGATAGTTGAAAATTGCTAGGTGTTTGTGTTACATAATGTGTAACTAAAAGCAATCTAGTAATATTAATAATGAAAAATAAGATATACCCCGATAGTACCCAAAATATCCTATTATTCCAAGGTGTTGGAGTGGCCAATATTGCTGCGAAAAATATAAAAAATGGTATTAGCCCATTGCATGCTTGTGTAATGACTAGTCTGTAAGTTGGACTTATAATTATATCTGCACCTACTAGTTGGCCAGGATTTAAAAATGGCTTTAATGCGCCTAGAGTGAGGTTGGATTGAAAATCATTAAGTTGTTTTGCTAGTGGTGAATCTGCCCAGTAGAAAAATTCAAAAAGAGCTATTAGCATTATCCCATAAAATATAAAAAATTTTAACATATATTATTAGCTCCTTATTAAAACGCGTAATTTTAACATGAAATTATAAACGATTAATCCTTCCATGTTTATTTTAGGTATAATATCTGAAATGTAATAGATTAGAGAGGTAGCCAATAATATGTTATTTAAGTATAAAGGTATGGATCAAAGTGGGAAAAATGTCAAGGGCACTGTTACTGCTAGCAGCCTAGATGAAGCAAAACAAAAGCTAAAATCACAAGGTATCTTTTATAGTGCTATTGATGAGACTAGAGAGTTTTCTCTAGATGGTGTATCCCAGCGCTCTATGCCCATTCCTCTTATAAGTGGTTTTTCTAAGGAACTATCTAGCTATTTGGCCTCAGGCATGACTATTCTGACCGCGCTTAAGCTTATGGAAAATCAGCATGAAGGCGAAAAAAAATATATCTCCTTTTTGAACTCATCTCGAACAATGATAGATGAGGGTAAATCTCTAGACCAAGCACTAAGTGCCCAAAAAGTATATAAGATGCCAGATTTCTTCTTGCAAAGTGTCAAAGTTGCTGCTAAGGGTGGCAAGATGACAGAGGTTTTGCGTAATATGAGTAACTTTTTCTCAATCCAAGAGAAGGTGACCAAGAGAGTTAAAGGTGCCATGACTTACCCGGTAGTTATTTTCGTATTTGCTATGCTGATATCTGGATTTTTGATTACTTTCGTGGTGCCTCAAATAGTAGGCATCTTTGAGGACAATGGTCAAGAGCTCCCAGATATTACAAAATTTATTCTTGGGATCAGTGAGTTTTTGCAAGAGTACTACTTGACGCTTATTCTTGGGATTATTGGGTTGATCATTGTATTGAAATTCATATATCGCAAAAGCAGGGGGTACAAGGCGAGCATAGATTCTATCCTTATGAAAACTCCTATTTTTGGAGAGTTGATCCAAAACCATGAATTGGGAAGGTTTAGTTATATTATATCATTGATGCTTGACTCTGGTGTATCATACGCGCAAGCAGTACAGTTGGCTAGTACAACATTTAATAACAGTGCCCTAAGCAATTCTTTTGCTAAAGCAAGCACCAAAGTAATGGAGGGGAATAAGCTTTCTAATGCGTTATACATATCTGGAGGATTTCGACCAAAAAGAAACTTTATGCAGTCGCTAGCATTGGGAGAAGAGTCTAGTGAAGTAGCATCTGTATTGCATAACCTGTCTGCACTATATGCTGAAGAGAATGAAGATAAACTGGATCAGCTATTGGGTCTTTTGACGCCGCTAATGATGATTCTAATAGGTGGCATTGTTGGAACAATTGTCGTGGCCATGCTTATGCCTATACTAAGCATGAGTAGTAGCTTGCAGGGATAGTAGTGGCAAAACAAAGAATTAGAGATATTAAACAAGGCAGAGTTCAGAGTGTCTCTCATCAGAAAAAGTCAAATCTCCTAAGACATGCAAGGACAGGAGCCAGGATTAAGTCTTTTATTACAGACACTTTCATGATTGGAATGCCCATTATGTATATAGTCGTATATTTGGTTTTTGGAAGTCTTATCGAGATATCCCATGATAAATATAGAGGCTGGGAGTATATCTTGCCTCCTCTATTGTTGATACTGACCTCTTTTATGATTATTTCTAAGAGTGGACAGACGCCTGGAATGAGAGCATACTCATTGGAGCTTAGAGGTATCATGCGAGATGGATCACCGTCATCAATCAAACCAAGTAATATGATTATATTGTTTAGACAGTTAAGCTTGATCCTGAATATTGCACTTTTTGGCTGGATACTCATGTTTTTTCGTAACGATAGCAGATGTCTGCATGAGTACCTTAGTGGAACAACAATGACTGAAATGAATAGCACAGAAAATCATGAAGGGTAAGATGGCCAATCCTGCTATATCATTGGCTATATTCTATTTTTTCTATTTTGCTCTTGTTGGTGTGTATATTATATATTTTCAGAGTCTTCTTTTGGAGCATGGATATAGCAAACTTGAAGTTGGTATCATATATGCTGCTGCTCCATTTATGAGATTTTTACTTCCATTTGTATTTAAAAATTATATCCATCTGACACATAGAGTATACAAGATATCATTGGTTATGACCCTGGTGTCATCATTACTTTTTTTTATCACAATTGATAATTTTTGGTACTATCTTATGGCAAATTTATTTTTTGGAGGCAGCATGGGAGTTGCGTTGCCATTCGTAGAAATTATTGCGTTACAGACAGTAACAAAAAGTTTGTATGGTAGGGTGAGATTGTGGGGTTCAATAGGATTTATAGTGGCCGCCCTATGGCTAGGAAGTGCACTTGAGGATGTCTATCAGGTACTCGAGTATCTTAGTGTTGCGGCTTTTGCAACAATGTTAGCAGGATATCACCTTGTTAGATTTGACTGTGAACGTGAACAAACTGGAAATCTACAAGAGCTCAATGGTGATTTTTCTTTGTCTAAATATTGGGCATTTTGGACTAGTGCATTTCTGTTGCAAGTCAGCTTTGGTGGATTTTATAACTTCTTTACGGTTTACGAGATAACTCATGGAATATCTCAAGTTAACACTGGATACCTATGGACCTTTGGTGTTATATGCGAAATAGTTCTATTTTATTTTCAGGCTCCTCTTTTACATTTTGATTTATTGGCATTATTGAAAATTACTATATTGTCTGCAGTGTTAAGGTGGTTTATGCTTTTTTTGTTTCCGGGTTCACTTATAGTCGCTTATGCGTCTCAGGCTCTCCATGCATTTAGTTTTGCACTTTACTATACAGTAGTCATATCCTATGTGTATACATTGTATAGACAAAAGAAATTAGCTCAACAATTTCTACTAGGTCTCACATTTGGCTTAGGGGGCTCTGCTGGTGCAATGATAGCTGGCTGGATTTATCAAAATGAGAGCAATTACCTTTTTGCATTTGAGTGCGTTATCGCTATAGGTTCACTACTCTTTATTTTTCTGCATGAGTTTCGCAAAGAGAGTATTGCAGATGCTCGATAGTGCTATTGTGTTGGCTGGCGGAAAAAGCAGTCGTATGGGGCGAGATAAGGCCTTGATATCATTTTGTAATCAAACTTCGTTGGCACAGTATCAATACTCGAAATTAAAACGAGTCTTTAAAAACGTGTATGTAGTAGCCAAGAGTAAAAAATTTGATTTTTCATGTGAAGTGATACTCGATAGATATCAGCAGAGCTCACCATTGGTAGCTATTGTGTCTGCACTGGAGGAACTTGATATCAATGAGTTATTTGTTCTTTCAGTTGATACTCCATTTGTAAATGAGAAGGTTATTTGTAAAATATTAAAAAAATATATGGAATCAGAGGCAAAGCCTGATATTTTATTGGCAAAGAGCTCAAATGGTTTAGAGCCACTGTGTGGCGTGTATTCATCGGAAATATTGCCATATGCTAAAAAAATGATAGATTCAAATTCTCATAGATTGAAATCCTTAATGGAAAGCTTGGAGGTTCAAACTATCGATATCGATGAGGGTACCTACTTTTTCAATATTAATACTCCTCATGATTATGATTTAGCTACTAGATCTTTGATTCACTAGACATTGATATCATCGTTTTTGAAAAACTCAAAAAGTCATTAAATAGCTCACCGCGACATTTATTTTTATGGTAAATAATGTAGAAATTTCGTGTACACTTCAATCCGCTTACTTTGACCTTGTATAGTTCCTTGTTCTCGATTTCTCTTTTTGTTGCAAGGGTTGACAGACAGGCAAATGTCTTACCTTTTTTTAGTAAACTTTTTATTGACTCTACGTGACCAAGCTCTAAAAATATATTTAGGTCTTCGGAGACCTTTTTTATATTGCTCATAAATACTTCTCTCGTGCTTCTTCCTTTTGGCTCCAGCAACCAGTTTTGATCGAGTAGATCTTCTATTTTATACTTGCCACTAGAGTATTTAGGATCAGCTGTCACTACAATCATTTCATCAGATCCAGTTTTTTCTGAGACAATATCACTGTCAACTATAGGAGATTCTATGAATGCAATGTCAATCAGTCCAGATTTTATCTGTTCAACTAAATCTTTGGAGCGTCCCTCTAATAGCTCTAGTTTCACATCAGGCAAATTTGCAGAGTGTTTACATATTATCGAAGGCATTAGATTGTCTACAATGGTCGTACTTGCTCCTATACGTAAAAGTCCTCTTGCTTTTGTATTCTTAAAATCCCTTTCTATATCTTCTATACGCTTAAATAATGGCTCTACGGACTGATAAAAGTCTCTGCCAACTTCATTTAAAATCAATTTTTTATTAATACGGCTAAATAGTTGTTTTCCTAATATATTTTCAAGTTCCTTTATTGACATGGATATGGCCGACTGACTAACATTGAGCTTGTCAGCAACCTTTGTTAGGTGTCCCAAATCAACTGTATTCAAGAAGATTTCAATTTGTCTGAGTGATAATTTCATTGTATTCCTTTATTTTTTAAAATAGATATGCCATTATATCAAATATATATTATTGTTACTGATAATTGCTAAAAATTATTTAATATCTCCTTCTATAGCTTAAGGATTCCAAGATGTCACTCTTTGTTATCTTTATGTTTTGATTAAGGTCAGCTATCGTTCTGGCAATCTTTTTTATGGAGGCTATGCCTCTGTGTGATAGTTTAAACTTCTCAATCGCCATATTGATTGTTTCAGCAGCAGAGCTGTCAAGTTGACAATAGTGTTCTATTTCTGACTCTGTGAGTTTTCCATTTAGGTGTGGCTGTCCTCTATCTTTTTGCATTTCGAATGCACTTAATACTTCTGAATGCATTTGCTCAGATGTTATATCGTTACTATCCTTGCTTGTCACCTCCTGCATTATGACAAAAAGGTCTATTCTATCCAAGAAAGGATCACTAAGTTTGTTTTTATATCTCTTGATTTCTACATCACTGCATCGGCATTGTCTAGTTTTGGAGAGAAGGTTGCCACAGGGACAGGGGTTTTGTGCTGCTATAAACATGATATCAGCCTCATATTCTATCTTACTATTTACTCTTGCTATATGTACTTTGCCATCTTGCAGGGGCTCTCTGAGTGCCTCGAGTATATTTTTGGAAAAATGAGGAATTTCATCGAAAAAAAGTATACCTTTATGAGCCAGGGCAACCTCTCCTATCTTTGCTTGTCCCGATCCTCCACCAAATATACTGGCGCTGGTAGCTGTGTGGTGTGGTGACCTCATAACTCTTTTTGGCTCAAAAGATGGAATTTGACCATCTAAAAATTGATGTTTTGCAATCGATAGTATCTCTTCTTCAAATAGAGGAGGAAGTATGTCTACAATTCTTTTAGCTATCATGCTTTTACCACATCCGGGGTTGCCTTCCATGAAAAAATTGTGCATTCCTGATGCTGCTATGAGAGCTGCTCTTTTGGCTACTTTTTGACCTTTTACATCTGAGAAATTAGTTTCATATTTTTTTTCATAGTAGTACTCATTATTTCCTATATTTAATTTTTCTGCATTGTATTCAAATTTCTGTATGTTGTTGACAAGTTGACCATTTTGGAGCAGGCCGATAGCATCACTCAGTGTCTCTACTGCTGTAAACTCAACACCATGAATGTGGCAAAGATATCTTATGGACTCTTTTGGAACAATTGCTCGTGTGATAAGACCTTGTTCTTTGAGAGATAAAATTAGAGGAAAGAGCATGGTGCTACTTTTTACTCTGCCGTCTAGACCAAGTTCGCCAAAAACAAATAATCCATTTTCATCAAATGCTTTTTTGTTTAGTGCTACAAGTAGCGCCAATGAGAGGTCAAAATGGGTTCCACTCTTTTTTATATCTGATGGGCTTAGGTTGACAGTGATTTTTAGAGGAGGAAAGGTAAAATCATTTGTAAGCAGTGCGGCTTTGACTCGCTCTTTGGCTTCTTGTATGTCACTAGATGCCAGTCCTACTACAGAAAAACCAGGCAAACCCTTTGTAAAAGTTGCCTCTACATCTACGACTTTGGCATTGACACCATCAAGTGATGCACATGCTAGCATATTGACAATACTCCGTTTGGCATTTTCATTAATTCTTATATCATCTTCTGGCTTTTTCATATTCTTCCTCTTTGTATTTTTCTTTGACAAGTATAGTAAATAAATGAAACAAAATAGCAAAATATGTCATATTGTCATTTTTTGTTATCTTGACGCAGTGTTTAACATTAATTGATACAATTTAGTATTTAAAATAAAGGTAAAAAAATGAAAAAAATTAAAACTATATGTTTAACTCTAGTAGGTGCCGCAGCTATAAGTGGATGTACAAATACATTGGGTCTTAGTAATGCCGAGATGGGAAGTGCGGTTGGAGCAGTGACTGGTGCTGTAGTTGGCTACAATACAAAAGGTCATCACAAGGGTCGTCGAGCCGCTGTTGGTGCCGCAGTTGGTGCTGCTGTTGGTGGTGGACTTGGATATGCTGCAGATCAATCTAGGATTCAAGCCGTCAATTAGTCACTCTATCAGCAGAAATGATTTAAATAAATATGCTAAAATAATTTAACAGTAACAAGAAGGAAATTTTATGAAATATATAAAGAGTATAGCTTTGGTAACGGTGGCTACATTTGCCTTTAGTGGATGCACAAGTAATGGACTTGTAGCTACTAATAATTATACAAAGACAAAAATAGGAGCAGTTGCAGGTGCAATAGCTGGAGCAGTAACTGGTTACAATACAAAAGGACACCACAAGGGTCGTCGTGCTGTCATTGGTGCGATAGCTGGTGGTGCAATTGGTGCTGGAGCAGGGTATGCACTAGACAAGCAAGCAAATGAGATTGCCAATGCTCTTGGTACACACGTCAACAACGATCCATTGGCAACATTGGATCCAAACAGAAATATCATTGTTTCGAAAACAGATACTTATGTCAAGATTATGTTTCGTGATAGAATGATGTTTGCTACTGGCTCTGCACAACTTCAGCCTGCAGCTGCTAATAAAGTAAGCATAGTGTCACGGTTACTACAAAATTATCCACAAACAGTAGCTAGTGTGGCTGGCCATACTGACAACACCGGTAGTTATCAACTAAATCAGAGATTGTCTAGGGATAGAGCCTCTACCGTTGCTAGTAGATTGGGGACAGCACAGCCAGCACAAATTTATGGATGCGCCTACAATAAGCCAATAGTACCCAATAATAGTGTAAGCAATAAAGCATTAAATAGAAGAGTTGAAGTTTATTTGTATGCAGATGCAAACAACATGGTAAATCCTTGTAATTAAGAACTATTCATTTAGAATGCTCCACTCGTAAAACGGTATAGATTCAAACTCTATATCGTTGAGCAAAAACCTATAACTGTTCGATACTGAAACAATTGTTATGTTTGTAATGTCGTATTTTTTAAATATATGTATCTTTTTGTATGATTTTCTCCAGAAACTATCTTCGCTTTCAAATGCAGCCGGTATTAACAACTGCCCATTGCCAATGATATAGCCATGTCCTCCCAGTGTCTTGAACTGAATATCATGTTTAAAAAGTGCCAACGTCACCATAGCATCAAATGTGACATGAAATGGTTGTGATTTACTTAGATACTTTGAAAGTGCAAAATCGTAGAGTATCATCTTTTGTGCACCTTTGTTAGTGATGTCCTCTATGAACAGTATTAGTCCTTCTTCTTTGAACTTCTTAATGGTTCTATATATCCAGTCTTTTGATATCCGAAAATACTCTTTTGCTTGAGTATAAATTTGATGTACAGTTACTTTGTGCCCTTGATGTTTGGCCAATATCAGCATAAGGCGGCTCTCGTCTTCATCAAAACTAGAGTAAAACTGCGTTCTGAGCATCAAGCTTGATGAGTCAGCCTTGGCTGATGCGACAACTGGCAAAGTACCGACTTTCAAAAAGTGATTAAAGCTAGAGGAGACAGATGTATATTTTTGAAAACCCAAGAACTCCTCGTAATCGAGAGGATAGAGTATCATTTTGGAAAAATTGACAGATATGTGCATAGAGGTGACAAGGATTAAGTTGTCAATATCTGGCAATGCATCTAAAAACTCATCATAATAATGATCTAGAGCTAAAAGTGTTATATTATGTTCTGTCAAAAACTGCTGCATCGACTGCGTGTCTATATCCTCTAATGCAAATATAGGATCTTGACAGTCGATATAGAGCCAATTTGTCATTGGTTGTGAGTTTAAATGCTCTATGACGAGGGTGCTTTTGCCGCAGCCTCTTGCACCAGATACTATATATGAACCACTACTTGGCAGAGTAAGTTTGCGCTCACGATAGAGATTGTTATTTGGTCTTAGGTTGTAAAAATAGTCTAAAATTTCCATATTATTCCTTTTAAGAAGGAAAGAGATTTTATAATTATAGCAATATTACCATGTTTGTCAAGTGTCAATTTAGTTGCCAGTGGGTATAATTTCCGTTCCTAATTTAGTTAGGGCCCTGTATGGGTCGTGTGTAGGCACCTCGCTAACGAGTTCTTTATAAAGGTAACAGATGGAAAAAATTAGATTAAAGCTTAAAGCTTATGATCATCGTGTTTTGGATCGTTCTGTTGAATCTATTGTAGATTCAGCTAGACGAACAGGTGCTGAAATCATTGGGCCAATCCCAATGCCAAGCAAAATCAAGCGCTATACAGTTTTACGTTCACCGCATGTAAACAAAGACAGTAGAGAGCAGTTTGAAATTAGAATTCACGCTAGAATGATTGATATCATCTCAGCAACATCAGATACTATTGACTCGCTTATGAAGCTTGACTTAGCACCTGAGGTTGAAGTTGAAATCAGATCAATGGACAAGTAGGAGTAGAAAATGGAATTTATTGTAGAAAAGATTGGTATGAGCAGAACTGTTGATGTGCCAAGTATTCCTGTTACACTACTGAAAGTTGTTGAGACAAAAGTTTGTGAAGTCAGAGAAGATGGCAAGGCACTTGTGGCTTATCATAGCAGCAAGA
>CAYWGB010000023.1:0-10024 GCA_964457825.1 uncultured Campylobacterales bacterium
TGCACCAAATTCAAAGCAAAACTAAGATATAATCATTCAAATTTCACACAAAGAGAGGTTTCACTATATGGAAGGTGTTTACACTATTATAGGTTCTATTGTTGGGCATGGCGCTAATAATATAATCGCTCATCTTGTTCTAGTTATGATTATAGGTATTTCGATTGCTCTGTTGGCAACACGTAAGCTTAAAGCTGTTCCCTCAGGTGCACAGAATGTTATGGAAGCGTACTTGCAAGGCACACTAAGTATGGGCAAAGATGTTATCGGAGAAAAGTTAGCAAGGAAGTATCTACCACTAGTTGCCACGGTAGGCGTATTTGTATTTTTAGGAAATGTTATAGGAATCATACCAGGTTTTGAGTCCCCTACATCCAACATAAATGTTACACTTGTTTTAGCTCTACTGGTTTTTGTATACTATAACTATGAGGGAATCAAAAAAAATGGTGTATTGAGTTATTTTGCTCACTTTATGGGGCCAGTTATGGTATTGGCACCACTAATGTTTATAGTAGAGATAGTATCACACCTCTCTCGTATAATATCCTTGAGCTTTCGTCTCTTTGGTAACATCAAGGGTGATGATCTATTCTTGTGGGTACTATTGATGCTGGTTCCATGGTTAGTGCCCTTGCCAGCATATCTACTACTAAGCTTCTCTGCAGTACTGCAGACATTTGTCTTTATGATACTTATATATGTATATCTTGCAGGAGCAGTTGCGATCGATGAAGACCACTAATATCAAGTCAAATTTGATATTAGTCCACCTCTATATATAATCTTAGTAAACTATCTGTAAAATAACAAAAAATCTCTCAAAACATCAATATTTATTCTCACATTACGATTCTATCGCCATTTCGGTCCATATTAAAAGTGTCAATCTAGCTACAAATATTGACAAATATCAGTAAATTTACAAGTTATTCATTAATATTAAGTATTTATTAATATGAAGTAGGTTAAAGTTTGACCATCGAAAAGTTGTAGGTGTCAGAGCGAAATATCGTATCTGATTTATTTCATAAAACAAAATAAGGATTTAAAAATGAAAAGTACATTAATTAAAGTTGCTTTAGCTTCAGTAATCGCAAGTAGTCTTGCAATGGCTGGAAAGGATGTTGCAATTGTTGAAACACCAGTTCAGCCAGTATCATATGTTGGTTCTATACCATGGTATGTAGGTGTTGGTATGGTAGCATCAATGGCAGAGAGAGACTGTTGTTATGAGGGTAACACTGCAAAAGATAGAGCTCTTGGATATGCACTTAGAGCCGGATACGACTATAACGAGTTTATAGGTCTAGAGGCTAGATATATGAAAGCAAATATGAGTTCTGATGTTCAGGATATGCAGCACTATGGTATCTACCTTAAGCCACAGTATCATATTTCAGATGCTATAAACATCTATGGTTTACTCGGATATGGAAAAACAGAGTTTGTATGTTCTCAGAACAATAATGGCGCAAATAAATCAGAGCCAAGTCTATCAAAATCTGGCTTCAACTGGGGTGTTGGTATAGAGATGGATATATCTGAAGATAGACCTGAGGGTGTATATGCTAGAGGATTTGATGGTCAAGGCGATCAAGAGACTAGCTGGGGATTGTATGCTGATTACCAAAATCTCCTCAAGGATGATGGTATCAAAAATACTAACCTTAATGTTGTAACTGCAGGTGTAACATACGACTTCTAGGTCGTTTCACCTCGTGCCATGAGGTGGAGACCCCTTGAAGCCAATTGGCACAAAATATTAACTAAACTTCTCTAACCCTCCCCAAATACTCAAAATGCTATAATTGTTATATAAAGATAACAAGGATAATAGATATGTTTGAAACAGTCATCGGCTTAGAAGTTCATGTCCAGCTCAATACAAACACTAAACTATTCTGCTCATGCCCAACATCATTTGCTCAGCACCAAAATATCAATACTTGCCCTACGTGCCTCGCACTTCCAGGAGCATTGCCAGTTGTTAATCAAGAAGCGGTCGTAAAAGCAATGAAACTTGGTAATGCACTCAATGCCACAGTCAATCATACATCATATTTCGATAGAAAATCATACTTCTATCCTGACAGCCCCTCTGCATACCAAATCACGCAGCTCACAAAAGCAATAGTTCAAAATGGTGAACTACAGATAGAAGTAGATGGTGAGATTAAAAATATAGGTATAACACAAGCTCATCTAGAGGCAGATGCAGGGAAAAATATGCATGAAGGTAGCCTCTCTAAGGTCGACCTCAATCGTGCAGGCACTCCACTAGTAGAGATAGTCTCTGAACCTGATATGAGAAACTCTGCTGAGGCAGTAGCATATCTCAAAAAATTACACTCAACTGTAAGGTATCTGGACATTAGTGATGCCAATATGCAAGAGGGCTCTTTTAGATGTGACGTCAACATCTCCATTAGGCCAAAAACTCAGACGGAGTTTGGTACCAGAGTAGAGATAAAAAATATAAACTCATTCAAATTTGTTTCAGCCGCTATTGCTTATGAGGTACAACGTCAAACAGAAGCTTATGAAGATGGGATATATGACCAAGAGGTCTATCAGGAGACAAGACTTTGGGATGCAGAAGCAGGAGTCACCAGATCGATGCGCGGCAAAGAGGAGGCTGCAGATTACAGATATTTTCCTGATCCTGATTTGAGGCCACTTATTGTGACGGATGATATGATTGCACGTGCAAGTGAGATGCCAGAACTCCCAGATGAAAAGCTAAAAAGATATACGGATGAATTTGGCATTAAAAATGCAGATGCTCATGTAATAGTATCCGATAAGGAGTTGGCATCTTACTATGAAGAGATGACAAGCAACGGGGCGAATCCACAAATGGCAGTTACTTGGCTTACATCTGAGCTGCTAGGTAGGCTCAATAAAATAAACTCCGATATATCCAACTCTCCAGTCAGTGCAATCACTTTGGCAACCCTTGTCTCTAAGATTACAGATGACACTGTTTCTGGCAAAGGTGCCAAAGAAGTGCTAGATTATATGTTTGAAAATGATTCTAGAGATATTGATGCAATCATTGACACTCTTGGGTTGGCACAAGTGAGTGACGATGGGGCTATACTTGAAATAATCGATACCATATTAGAAGCAAACCAAGATAAGGTAGCAGAGTATAAATCTGGCAAAGAGAAGCTTTTTGGTTTCTTCGTGGGTCAGACTATGAAAGCAAGTAAAGGTTCCGCAAACCCTAACAAAGTAAATGAGTTACTAAAGCAAAGGTTACAATAGTAGCATGAAAATGAGTGTAGTAAAAAGAGCTATTTTATCACATGCACAGTTTTTGCAGCACTCTAAACGATACCAAAAGACAAAATCTTTTATTAGAGATATATTGACAAACCCTAATAATCTACATAAAAAATATGTAGATATTCTGATAATATTTCTGGTGATAACATCAGTCGTGATTCTGGTTTATGAGGTCAAGCATCCTGTGCCTCAATGGTTAGACTTTTATGATATTTATATTGTTACATCTGTTTTTGCGATAGAGTATCTGCTGAGGCTTTGGGTACATGGCGATATGTCAAAAATTATTACTGATGAATATATGGAGGCAAATTTCCTCCACAGGGACTTTAATCTTTTGCCGGCAATAAAAGAGGGGTTTGTCAATAAAATCAAATACATATTGACACCAGCAGCATTGATAGACTTGCTAGCTCTTTTCCCAGCATACAGACCCTTTAGGGTACTCAGAATATTTGTTCTGTTTAGGGTATTGAAATTACTAAGATATGCTAAAAGCATAAATCAGTTCGTAGAGGTACTCGCGAGTAAGCGTTTTGAGTTATTAACTCTTCTATTTTTGGTTATGTTCATGGTCATGACAGCAGGCATAGCTATATATGTATTAGAAGAGAAGGTTAACCCAAATATAGACTCTCTTTTTGATGCAATATATTGGGCCCTTATTACAGTCTCGACTGTAGGGTATGGTGATATATCTCCTGTTACACAAGGCGGCAAGATAATATCTATGATGGTTATCACGGGTGGTATAGCGATGATTTCATTCGCAACTTCTGTCATAGTAAGTGCATTTTCTGATAAACTAAATGAGTTAAAAGAGAGCAGAATCATCGAGCAGGTAGGTAAGAGCAAATCATTTTTAGTAATATGTGGATATGGGCAAATGACTAAAATGTTTTTAAGACAAGGCAGAGACGGAATGGATGATTATATTATCTTGGAAAAAGATGCCCAGAGGGTTGCTCTTGCTCAAAAAGATGGGTATGCTGCGATTCAAGAGGATGCAAGCAGGTTTCAAACACTCCAAAAATTTAATGCACAAAACTCTCAGATTACCGTGTTGTGCCTGGCTGACAATGACATAGAAAATATATACATTGCGCTAAACGCAAAAGCAGTATCAAGAAAGATTAGGGTCATTGCCAGAGCAAGCACAAACAAGATATCTAGCAAATTTAAATTTGCAGGTGTTGATTATGTCCTCTTGCCCAATACAGTAGCCAATTCAATGGTGCATGCAGCTATCGCCGAACCTGTAATGTATCAGGCGATGAGGGGTATCCTGGCGGGTAACTCTATTGCGCACGTAGATGAAATAATTGCTCACAAGTATAATAATATCATAGGCAAAAGTTTAGAATCACTTGAGTTTAAGGCAAATAAATTGCTACTCATAGGTCTAGAGAGAGGTAGAGATTTTATGTTTAATCCTGACTCCTCCATGATACTTCAAGATGGTGATGTTTTGCTTGTGATGGGCAAAGAGATTAGTTTGAGATATTTCGAAGAGCAGCTTAGTGAGGGCAGAGATGGGTGAAAAAATACTTCTATTTGGATACGGTAGTCATGGCTCAAGTATAGCAAATAGTTTGAAGCAAGATGGCTTTATGGTCGATATCGTTGTGTCAACAGTAGAGAGCAGGGAGTCTGCCAAGAGGCAAGAGTTTAATAATGTGTGCCATATAGATATAACAGATGATGACGAGCTGTTAAAACTCGAAATAGAAACTTATTCTAAGATAGTATGTGTGATGGATGACGAGCACTTAAATGTGTTCTTGACACTTTCACTTAGATCGCTATTTAAAGACTCTTTTATCATTGCTATTTCTGACTCTATCTATACTACGCAAAAGCTCAAAATGGCTGGAGCAAACAAAGTAATTGATCTATATGAAGTGAGTGCAAATAGAGTACACAATATACTAAATCGTCCAGTTGCTACTAGACTTCTTGAAGGCTTCTTGGGTAGTGGTAGCGAGATTGGATTTAGACAGTTTTTGATACCTGTCGGTTCATATCTAGATGGTGTGAATACTAACGACCTGAATCTTTCTGGATATAATGTTCTATTGATTGGAATGGTTGATGAGGAGCTGGGCGATAGTTTTATCTTCATCACAGCAGGCATCAATCATAAACTAGACAGCGGTGACACCATTGTCTGTCTTGGCTCCCCAGAATCCCTAGATGAATTTGGGCAAGCGATAGCTAAACAAAAGGAGATGTTGTGAAGATTGCAATCATAGGCGCAGGAAAATGGGGTCAGGCACTTTATCATGCTTACTCTAAAAAAAATAATGTTGTGATAACTTCTCGAACATCTAGAGAAATTGAAAACTTTGTCTCGATAGAGGAGGCATTAAAAGCCGAATATTTGATAATAGCTTTACCTGCACAATCAGTCAGATCTTGGATGAGTGAGAATTTTGTAGATTATAATCAAAATATTCTTGTGGCAGCAAAGGGTATAGAGATTGAATCCGGAGAATTTTTAAATGAGATATACACAAAGTTCATCCACGAAAGTAGATTGGCATATATATCAGGCCCATCTTTTGCTACAGAAGTACAGCAAGGGTTGCCAACAGCACTGATTATAAGTTCCTGCAATCAGTCATTGGCGAAAACTTATGCAGATGCACTACCGGACTTTATCAAGGGGTATATTAGTGATGATGTTGTAGGGGCAGAAGTATCAGGAGCATATAAAAATGTTATAGCTATAGCTAGTGGAGTGGCAGATGGATTGAAGCTTGGAAACAATGCTAGGGCTGCACTCATATCCAGAGGATTAGTTGAAATGACAAGATTCGCACAAGCTTTCGGAGCTAAACAAGAGACATTTCTCTCCTTGGGTGGCGCGGGAGATCTATTTTTGACCGCTAGTTCAAGCCTATCTAGAAACTACAGAGTGGGGCTAGGTATTGCGCAAAACAAAACACTCACACAGATCATGAATGAATTAGGCGAGGTCGCAGAGGGTGTGCCCACCTCTAAAGCACTTTATAATATTGCACTTAAGCAAGATATTTACCTGCCAATAGCTCGTGAAGTGTACGCCATGATAGAAGAGGGCAAGGATCCCAAAACCAGCGTAGAAGATTTACTAAGATAAAGGAGATGATATGAAACATATAAAAAGTACAGAAGCATTCAAAGAGGCATGCAAGGTAATTCCTGGAGGTGTGGACTCGCCTGTTAGAGCATTTGGAAGTGTAGGCGGGACGCCACCATTTATAGACAGAGGTGAGGGCGGCTATATATATGATATTGACGAGAATCGATATATAGACTTCGTACAAAGTTGGGGGCCTCTTATTTTTGGCCATGCTGATTCTGATATACATAATGCAGTGGTTAATGCTGCATCAAAAGGGTTAAGTTTTGGAGCTCCGACACTATCGGAAACGAAACTAGCAGAGCAGATAACCTCTCTTTTTGACTCTATGCAAAAAGTGAGATTTGTCAACTCTGGTACAGAGGCTGTAATGAGTGCAATAAGACTTGCAAGAGGAGCTACGGGCAGAGATGATATAATCAAATTTATTGGATGCTATCATGGGCATAGTGATTCTCTTTTGGTGCAAGCTGGATCAGGTGCTATGACATTTGGCACGCCAAGTAGTCCTGGAGTGCCATCAGACTTAACCAAACATACACTTCTTGCAGAGTATAATGATATAGCTTCCGTAGAAAAATGTTTTGAACAGAGTAGAGATATAGCAGCAATAATCATCGAACCTATAGCAGGCAACATGGGACTGGTTCCAGCAGATGAAGAGTTTTTGGTCAAAATCAGACAACTATGTGACAAGCACGGCTCACTATTGATATTTGATGAAGTTATGAGTGGATTTAGGGCTTCACTTCAAGGTGCGCAGGGTCTCACATCGGTTAAGCCAGATATAGTTACTCTTGGCAAAGTTATCGGAGGAGGTATGCCTGTGGGTGCATTTGGTGCAAGCATTAAACTCATGTCACTATTGTCACCAGAAGGTCCAGTTTATCAAGCAGGAACCCTCAGTGGAAATCCAGTAGCCATGGCAGCTGGTATTGCAGCCCTAGAGAAGCTAAAGTCAAACCCCTCTATCTATATAACGTTGGCCGCTAGAGCCAAAAAACTGATGGATGGGTTCCGCGCAGCAGCCAAAGATGCTGGTGTGCCAATCTCAACAAATGTAAGAGGTAGTATGTTTGGGTTTTTCTTCATGGATAACAGTCCTAAAAATTTCAACGATGTAATGCAAGCCAATGTTGAAATGTTTGCCAAGTTTCATTCTGGAATGCTAGAAGAGGGCATATATTTGGCATGTTCAGCCTATGAAACAGGCTTTATCTCGACGCAGACAACAGATGAGATGATAGATGAAACCATTTTGGCTGCCACATCTGTAATGAAAAGAATTGCCACAGAATAGGAGCCAGAATGGAAGAAGAGCCAAAATTTAAGAAAATCGTGGATGGTGCAAATGACCTAAGCCTTGGAATATCTATGGTTGTGGCTGTATTGCTGGGGATTGGTATGGGCTATTTACTTAGGAGATGGTTTGAGTATGAGTGGTTATTGTGGTTTGGCGTGTTTGTAGGAATAGGCGCAGCATTTTTAAATGTATACAAAGCATATCAGAAGCAGAAAAAATCACTTGATGAGCTTGCTGATGACCCTAGGTATGTCGGCAGAAAATTTGATGATGATGAAGAGGATGATTGGGAGGATAGATACTGATGCAAAATATCATCATATGGTCTAGCTTCTCCTTATTGTCTGCTGTAGCAATAAGCTACTTGGAAATAATAAATATTTCAGTGAGTAGCTTAATAGTGGGCTTTTTTAGCTCAGCCATGATATTAACAGCAACAGCATTGAGCTTTTCCAGTATGGTAAAAAAGAGCGTATCAGATAGAGAATTTACTTTGTCTAGCGAGCGGGATATCATTGACAAAATTGATGATCCGCATGATTTATACAGTGAGCAAGATGAATCTACTTTTTCACTAGCAGACGAGAAAAAAACACAAAAATTACAAAAACTTAGTTTTGTAGATTCACTAAAGAACTCAAAAGCATCTATGTCTATCTATAGAATTTTAGCATATGGACTCATGGTGATCGGCTTTTTCTATCTGAGAGATAATCACCTGTTTAGTCCAGTTAGTTATATTTTGGGCGTAACATTACCTATATTGGTTGTAGTACTTGCACTATTTTTAAAAGGAAACTCAGACTCATGAAAGATATATTCTACTCGCTGCTGGAACTTTTTGTGGAGCTATTGCTGGCACTGTTTCGTTTAGCCAAAAAAATTTTTACACCAAAGAGAATATTGAAAATTATTATTCTTTTTATGCTTTATAAACTTGTCATCTATCTGATTGATTTACAAAAAGTAAGTAGCTATAAAGAGAGGGCAGAATCATTTGTTTATCTATTGGCAAATGAACAACCCTATCAGGCTCAGGGCATGCTAAGTAAAAAAATTCAAAAAAGTATCTCAATAGAGCAGTTAAATAGACTCGTCAAGGAGAACAAACTTACTAATGTCAGTGAAATAGAGTGGACAAAATGGAAAAGACGTAAAGGGATATATCTACTTGTGGGCAATATCACCTTTAAAGATGGCAGAAGCTCGATACCGGTGAGTATATTTATGCGAGGAAAAGAGGATGAGGCTATCGTGGTTTTAGAAATTATAATCAGTGATACGAAAATCAAAGCCCAAGACAGCAAATATCTTCTATAGCTTCTCTATAAACTCTTTTATTTTCAAAAGAGAGATCATTGTCTCTTTTTTGGCAGATGGATTTCTCTCTAGGAAATCAGGGCTATTAATAGGCATAATGTAACTTTTTTTCATTCTCAATATCTCTCCACGACTACTCTCGAATGAGTCGCAATTCTCCACCACACTTTCGTAGGCCTTCTCACCCAAGCAAACAATCAGCTTGGGTGAGATTATCTCTATCTCTTTTTCTAGATAAGGTCTACATTGTGACACCTCTTTGTCGTAGTTTTCTAATGATTTTAAAGGCATGCATTTTACTACGTTGGTATAGTAGATGCTATCTCTGGTTAAGCCTAGCACACCCTCTATCATTTTTACTAGCATTTGGCCATCTGCGCCAGCATATATATCACCGTTTTTATCCTCTGCGGCACCGGGCTTAAACCCAATAAACATTATACTAGAGAGAGGATCGCCGCTTCCAAATACCACCTCGTTTCTGGATTTGCTAAATTGACAAAGATTGCAACTATTACAGACAGTTTTCAAGTCGGCAAAGTTATCTGGCAAATCAAGCCAGTGCATATCCTTCGTAGATATCTCTTCGTCGGTATATCTATATCCAAACTGTTCGAGGAGCATCAGATGTTTCAGAAGTAATACATTGTGTAAGTTTTTCATATCTAATTATAGTAGAAAATTATAAGATAGTTGCTACCTTTAAAGTATTAAAATTTAAAATCATTTGCTCTTGCTAATGTATGGAGATTGTGTTTGGTAAGTATTTTGGTGTTACATGTAGATGAGAATATCTACATGTACTGTTTTTGTTTTAGTTGACAGTTACTTCGACAGGTGTACCTTCCCAGATACCGTGTTTTGTGCAGTACCCATGAGCTACTAATTTTAATTTTTTGCTCGTTGGAATAATTGTAAAAGTAGTAGTGTTATGAGCTTTAATGTTTCCAAGCGTGCCTGGAACATAACTAGCTTGAGCTAGTTTT
>CAYWGB010000024.1:0-9935 GCA_964457825.1 uncultured Campylobacterales bacterium
CGTTTCACGCTGGCAGTACTGGCAGTACAAGGTAGAGATATAAAGCTCAGTGAAGAGAAACTAGAACAGAGCAGAAACTTCACAAATAAGCTATTTAATGCCACAAACTACCTGCAACTCAACCAAGACAAATTTGATGAGCTTGACGAGAGTAAAATTACAACACCACTAGGAAGATACATGCTAGCTAGGTTTAACCTAGCAGTTCAGGAGACTAGAGGACATATAGAGAGCTATAGATTCAATGATGCTGCTACCACATTATATAGATTCCTATGGGGTGAGTTTTGCGACTGGGGTATCGAGCTTAGTAAAGCCAGCAAAGAGAGTATAAGTGAACTTGGTAGTATATTCAAAGAGTCTATGAAGCTACTACACCCATTTATGCCTTTCATAACTGAAAACCTATATCAAAGATTAAGTGATACAGATCTTGACAGTGCAAGCTCAATCATGATACAACCCTACCCTGTTGGAGCTAAAATAGATGAGGAGATTATAAAAGAGTTTGATCTTGCTATCGAATCTATAGTTTCAGTCAGACGGTGCAAGACTATTATAGACAAAGCAAACCAACGCATAGAAAAAGCTTTTGTAAAGACGAATACTCCAGTAGACGAACAGATGCTAAGCGCATTTATACAGAGACTTGGCAAAGTGGACGAGATCGAGTTCGTATCTACCAAACCAGCCAATGCGGTCACCGATGTGAGTGACAATGTGGAGACTTTTATCTCAACTGATGACATAGATATGAGCGACGTAATAGATAAACTAACTAAACAAAAAGAGAAGCTCACAAGAGAGATAGACAAGCTAAACGGTATGCTCAATAACGAGCGTTTTGTTGCCAATGCACCGCTAGAAGTAATAGAGCAAAATAAGCAAGCACTTCAAGATGCCAATAGTAAGATAGAAAAGATAAATACCGAACTAGATAATCTAAAATAGTAAACAGAACTTATAGTGATACTTGCACTATGCGTAGAGCAAGTATCGCCCAAGCTACTCCCTAATAACTAAATATATATCTTCGATCTACTACATCTACACTTGGAGGAATATGGTTCCTTTCGAACATATCGTAGCCTTGCTTCAGATTTAACCAAAAAGAGTACCACTTGCTATTCTTATATTTATTAATATTGTATTTACTCATTTTGAATGGAAATGAGTGGACAGGCACCTCGTTCTGTCCATTCAAGAGAGCGGCCTCAACCATGCCATATATCTCTTCTATCTTCGAATCTGTCATAGCGTAACACCCTACAGATGCGCATTTGCCATGTACCATTAGGTAACTACCGGTTCTACCATGTGATCTATCATACTCATTAGGATAACCAAGATTAAACGACAAATGGTAATGGCTGTTGGGGTTCAGGTTGCCATAGGGGACTTTGTAAAACCCCTCAGGACTCTGCATATCCCCTTCTCTCTGTTTGGGGCCAAGTTTGCCAGAATAGGCACAAATTGGATATGTATAGACTTTATGATAGATCTCTTCACTCTTCATCCATAGTTCGAGTATTCTCTCTTTTTTAAATATTCGGATAAAAACTCTATCACCTTTGATTACTCCAGCTTTTTTCATCCTCTCTCTTAGCGTCAATTGCTTGTATCTTGGTTTACCTTCTATTATTTTTCTAAGTACATTTACAGTTTCAATAGAGGGGTCTGGTGCCACTCTCTTTTCACTATAAATACTTTTTGAAAAATCATAAGTATCTTGCCTAGCTGCCTTTGGCTCTTTTTTGACTGAAGCTTTTACAGACTTATGTCTATTCGCTCTCTTGGTTTCAAGATTAGTTTTTGTATTGACATCCTCTTGCTTATGTACTTTTTTGACCGATTCGATTTTATTTATCTCTGATACGGAGGTTTGATTTAAAACAGTGCCACTGCTCTCAATTATAGTGTTGGTAGTATTTTTTTCATCACTCTTTATTTTTGGAATTGTTTGCATTTTGTGAGATGCAAAGCCATAGTATACACCTAGCCCAAAAAAAACAACTATCACGGCAAATAATCCCCATACGACAACTTGTCTACTCATTCTGACTCCGAATATTTAAACTTTTGGCACATATCAAAGCGCTCGAAAATGCCCACTGAAAATTATACCCACCCAACTCCCCAGTTACATTTAATACCTCCCCGACAAAATAGAGATTTTCTACTTTTCTACTCATCATGCTGTTTTGATAGAGCTCTCTTGTCTCTATACCGCCTTTTGTAACTTCGGCTTTTGTATATCCAAATGTACCAGCGGGCGAAAATCTATAATGTTTCAGTTTGAGTATCCTCTTTTTGATTCTCTCATCGACTTTGCTTGACACCATATCTTCTATTTCAAATTCTTCTAAGAATTTTTTTGCTACTTTTTTAGGTAGTGGAATATGTGTCGAGAGTAAACTGTTATGATGAGACAAAGAGGAGATATCAAAATCAGGCAAAAAGTCTATCTCTATCTCGCCTCCTTCCCAATACAAAGAGGTGTCAAGTATGGCCGGCCCACTAATGCCTCGATGCGCAAACAACATATCTCCGGCAATCTTTTTTTTGTCCACTTTTATCTCTACAGGTATCGAAACTCCTGCTAAATCCTTCAGAAAAGCTTGCTCGGCCTGCAGCGTCATTCCTACTAGTCCAGCACTTAACGTTGAAATTTTATGTCCTGTTATACTGCCTATCTCGTAACCTATGCTGGATGCTCCTATCTTGGGGTAGCTCAGTCCGCCACTTGCCACAACAACTGTTCTAGCGAAATATTCTCCCCTGCTAGTAGAGATAAAAAAAATACCATCTCTACTCGCTACTGAATTTACTTTGCATTCATAGACAAATTCTGCCCCATTACACTCAAACTGCAACACATCAACTATCTCCATGGCGCTTTTCCTACAAAAAAGTTGTCCTTTTTTTCTCTCTTCTAGCTCAACTCCTCGACTCTGAAACCATTCGATAATTTTTCTATTATTATACTCCTTAAAGACTCTAGATATGAACCTTTGGTCACCTATGTAATTGCTTGCATCTACATCTTTATTGGTGAGATTACACTTACCGCCACCAGATATAGATATTTTTACTCCTGGTTTACTATTGGAGTCCAATATTAAAACATCTTGCTTATTATGCAGATTTGCAACCGTCATCATTCCTGACGCTCCTGCACCTATGACTATAATATTATATACTTTTTCCATGTGCCATTATAGCAGATTATAGTCTCTGTAGCTTTTTTAAACCCTCTTTTACCAGTGTTGCAGTATCTCCGCTGCAGCCTGACAAGGCCTTGTCTATAATTGATCGCTTAAAGCCAAGACTCTCAAGTGCCATAACTGCTTCGTGGGTGTTGCTCGAACTACCATCTTCATCGACATTGACTATAAAATCAGCCAACTCTACCAATATTCTACTAGCTGCTTTTGGTCCGATACCTGGTACTCTCTTTAGCAATCCAACATCCTTGGACGCTACGATCTTCGCAAAGCTACCAGGAGCAAATGTAGAGCATATAGCCAGAGCCACCTTGGGGCCAACGCCATTAATTTTAAGAACTGTATCAAACATCCTCTTCTCGTCATACTCAACAAAACCAAACAACAAATCTGCATCTTCTCTTATCACCTGAGTCACAAAGAGTTTAATACGTGTGTCTGAGATTGCATTTGAGCTATTTACGGACACATGCACTTCATGCACAATTCCTCCAACATTGAGATGCAAAAACGTCGGCTCTTTTCTCTCTATAACTCCTTCTATTCCTACAATCATAACTCTCTCCAAATCTGTTTTTCAAATTATAGCTTTCTATCTTTTACATTACACAAAAGATGTCAAATTGTCATACTTTTGAATAACCTTGCATCTTTATATTAAAAATTGGGTAATATTACTCAAATATATTCCGAAAGTTACATATGAGATTCAAGGCATTTTTTTCCAACAGTTTCGGCATTCTTTTTTCCAGAATAGCTGGGTTAGTCCGCACTATGCTATTGGCATCTGTCTTGGGGCAGTCCATATATAGCGATATGTTTCTTGTGGCATTTAAACTACCCAATCTCTTCAGGCGAATATTTGCTGAGGGTGCTTTTGTGCAAGCCTTTATGCCATCATACGCCTCTGCTCAAAACAAGGGTGCATTTGCAATGGCGACTTTCAGGAGGTTTCTACTTTATATTGTGCTCTTCTCCACTATCGTCTCAATATTTCCAGAGTTTTTTACCACTCTAATCGCTAGTGGACTAAGCCCTGAAGCTATCACCAAAACTGCACCTCTCACAGCCATAACATTTTGGTATCTTGATCTAATCTTTATAGTTACCTTTTTGGGTTCTCTTTTGCAATACAAAGAGCACTTTGCCACAACAGCATTTGCAACTGTATTGCTAAATATATCTATGATAGTAGCTCTACTGATGTATCGGCAGGATAATCCTACAAATATACTCTTTGCGCTCTCTATCTCTGTGATTGTGGGCGGGTTTTTGCAAGTGATAGCACATATCATAGCCATAAATAAACTCAAAATCAAAGATATGCTTCGTCTGGGCAATGCATCAAGAAACGAAATTCAAACTCAGCAAGAGACAAAAAAATTTAATTCTCTCTTCTTGCCAGCAGTATGGGGCAGCTCCACTCCTCAAATCAATGCCTTTTTGGACACTTTCCTTGCCTCATTCTTGGTAGCTGGCTCCATATCAGCACTGACATATGCCAACCTGATTTTTACCCTACCCCTAGCACTCATAGCCATAGCAGCATCAACTGCACTATTTCCATCGATCTCCAAGGCATTAGCATCTGATGACTCCACACTTGCATATAGTTATCTACCAAAAGCATTTTGGTTTATGCTATCTTTGTTGTCTGTGGCGATGCTGGGGGCCATTATATTTGCTGAGCCAATCGTTTGGCTACTGTTCCAAAGAGGCCACTTCACCCACGCAGACACCATGGTTACCTCTAATGTACTCACAATGTATATGATAGGGCTCATCCCCTTTGGACTCTCCAAACTCTTCTCGCTCTATCTCTACGCTTCACACCGCCAAGCCAAAGCCGCAAAAATTGCCACTATCTCATTGATAGCCAACATCATAGCATCGCTATCACTAATGAGCTCTATGGGAGCCGCTGGGCTAGCTCTAGCAGGCAGTATTGGTGGGTGGGTACTATTTATCTTAACTCTTAGAGAGATAGGCATCAATAGGTTAAAGAGTCTCACTGATTACAAAAAAATTATTCTGCTTACTCTTTCATTGATGTTTGCAGGTATATTATTTGATTATATAAATAGTTGGATTTTGTCTGCCATAAACATATAGTAACCGTAACCCAAATTAAATTGCTGTATAATAACCATCAAATAAAATAACAAGGTTTAGCTTATGATAAAAAAAATACTTCCAATAGCCCTATTTATGAGTGGGTCAATTATATACGCTGATCAAGAAAAAATAGATCATCTTGAGAAATCTCATGCAAAACATTGGGGCTATAACGGTGATGTCTCACCAGAGCACTGGGGCGATATGGATCCCAATTATGCTACATGTAAAAATGGAGTCAATCAGTCCCCTATAAATCTAACCAACTTTATAGAGTCTGAATTACCAGAAATAAACTTTAGCTATCATCTAGCTTCGTCTGAAATCATAAACAATGGTCACACAGTGCAGGTAAACATAAAAGAGGGTAGCAGTATATCGATAGACAATAAAGTATTTGAGCTAAAACAGTTTCACTTTCATAGTCCAAGTGAAAATAATATTAATGGTAAAACTTTTCCATTGGAGGCACATTTTGTTCATGCTAGCAAAGATGGTAAATTGGCAGTCATAGCTGTCATGTTTAAAGAAGGGGAAGAGAACCAGGCGTTAAAAGAGCTGTGGGCAAAAATGCCACAAAAGATCGGAGATAACCATAAAGTTGAAGCCAAAAATTTACTTAGCCTATTACCTAAGGATAGAGACTATTACAGATTCAATGGATCCCTTACTACTCCGCCATGCACAGAGGGTGTAAGATGGATGGTATTGAAACAAAATATTACTCTCTCAAAAAATCAGATAAACCTCTTCAAGAGTGTGATGCATCATGACAACAATCGACCTATCCAATCCACAAATGCCAGAGCAATAATGAAATAAGACCGCTCCGTGCACAGACTACAGTTGCGCATAAGCGCATCTTCATCAATTGTATACCATGCTATAAAAATTATCCATGGCAACTTTTATTAATCATGAGGCAAAAAAGATTTATATACCAAAAAGCTCGAGACTGTTTTGTCGACACTTATCAGTAAGTACTTCTCGTTTAACTACAGTTAGATCACTCATTTTATCCAACACCAATGAACAGTAGGCTGGTTCGTTTCGTTCTCCACGGTGAGGGTGTGGGGTCAAATATGGGGCATCTGTCTCTATCAGGAGTCTATCTTGAGGTATCTCCGGATAAACCTCTACAAGTTTTTTGGCATTTTTAAACGTCAATACACCACCGATCCCAAAATAAAATCCAACATCTGCCAGCTTAAGCAGCTCATGGTCAGCATTGTAGCAGTGCAACACTCCGCCTTTGTGAACCAAATTTTGCTCTAAAATCCGTTGTGAATCCCGACTAGCATCCCTAACATGTACAATTAGGGGCTTGTTAAATTCATTAGCTAAATGAATCTGGTCAATGAAGACCTCTTTTTGTAATATCTTTTCCATTTTTATCTCGCCCTCCTCTTTGGGCAAACGATAATAATCCAATCCGCACTCTCCCACTGCAACACATTTTTCATGCCTTATATAGTTCTCCAAATATCTTCTGTCGTAATTGATAGCATCATAAGGGTGCACGCCAACTCCAAAGTAAATGTCATCATATTGCTCACTTAATTCGACGGCTCTAGGTAATGTTTTTGGATCAGCTCCAGGTATGATAAATTTCTCTACCCCCTGCTCTTTTGCTCTCGCCAATACCTGATCTATATCAAGATTGTACCTCTCATCATCTAAATGACAATGCGTATCTATAATCATTGATTTTTCCTAAGTAGCTCTTCTGCAAATGCCACTGCCTTCTCATCAGCATTTTCACCGCCAATAATACGTGATATCTCTGACACCCTTCCGTCATGGTCTAGTAGCAGTGCCTGACTGATTCCATCTGGTTTTTCGACAAGTATATGTTGTGTAGCAATAGCTGCGAGATGAGGCTGATGAGATATTGCAAATATCTGGTAATGAGATGCTAGTTTGGCAATCATCTGCGCAATAGCAATAGATTCATCACCACTAACATTGGCATCAATTTCATCGAGTACAATAATTGCATTATGACTCGTTGACTTTTGTAGTGATGCTACGAGCAGTGCCAACCTTAGCCTATTGTGCTCCCCACCACTGAGCTTAGATGTCCCAGAATTGGCTAGTCTCATCTGTACTATGTCTGCCCCATTTTCATCCAGGATGGATTCATCAAAATCAAACGATACAGCAGGAAGCTTGAGTCTCGCAAGATACTCCTGCATGGTATTGGCGATCACTACTGACTCATCTTTTCTAGATTGTCTAATTTTCATAGCCAAGATAGTAAGCTCTCTCTGCTCTAGCTCTAAAAATGCGACAAGTGTACTCTTGTCTTGTTCTATAGTTTTATAGCCCAGTAGCTCCTGCTCTTTTTGTATTCTGTATGATATCGCCTCTTCAATAGAGCCATATCTGCTCTTTAAGTCAGTGATTTTTTCCAATCTATCCAGCAATGACTCTACATCTGTCCCCTCAAGCTCCGTACTCAATCCTCTGCTGTAATCAAAGTCCGACCGAAGCTGATTCATCGCATCAGTAAACATCGATCCATCAAGTTCACAGAGCTCATAAACTTTACCTACAGTATCCTCTAGTGCAAATATCGCCTCTGCTTGACTTAGTGCATCATTGATCTTATCTATCCTGGAGAGCTGTTTTTTGATAGTCATAAGCTCCTCATCCTCTCCTATCTTTGGGTCTATAGACTTTATTTTATCTATTTCAAATGATGTGAACTCTATGAGGTTTGCCAAATCCTTCTCATCCTGCCTAATTTTTTCTAATCGTTGAAGCTCTGCTTTATATGTTGCGTATCTCTTTTTATACTCTTTTAGTAACTTCTTGTAAGATGCATTCTTGTTCTTGATAGACTCGTCAAATATCCTCAAAAGCTTTTCGCTCTCGAATCCACCACTATCTCTCACGCTGAGATGGTTTAGATATGGTGCAAAGATTGCCTTGAGAGATTTTTTTGAGATATTTTGCTCATCCAGATAGTGTCTGGTCTTCTCTTTTTTTATACTCCTAATAACAACTTCTTCATCTATATCATACATCGTCGATGAGATACCAGCCAGTCCGTTAAGCTCTATTTCCGATGTTCTTGCTTGCGTATTACCAATCCCCAGCAATGAAAGTATAGAGCTCATCAGAAGCGACTTACCTGCCCCTGAAGGACCACTTAATACTATTAAACCGTTATCAAACTCCAGTTCAACACGCTCAAAACTAAGGAGCTCCTGTAAAAATAATCTACGTATCAAACGTTATATCCTCCCCATGAAAGCTTATCTCGAAGTATACTAAAGTAATCTCTTTTAGTTCTATGTAGTAGTTTAGCGGTTTTGGTAGCACCGCCTATATGCAACATATCACCCTCTTCTAGATCATACCTCTCCTGTCCATCGATGCTAACTATCGCCTCATGCTCAACTGCATCAAACTCGAGATAGAAGTCAATAGGCACAACAAGCGGCCGTTGATTGGTCAACGAGTGTGCCAAAACAGGTGTAATAATGAAGGCTTGGGTCAGAGGATACACAACAGGTCCACCGGCAGATAGGTTATATGCCGTAGATCCTGTAGGTGTGGAGACTATCACACCATCACCTCTATAGGTGTTGAATCTCTCTCCTCCTATATAGGCATTTAACCATACCATTTTAGATGGAACAGGGCTACTGATCACTACATCATTTAGAGCAAAAAAGTCTATCTGTGTTGAGTTAGATTTCTTAATGTATCCACCTATCATCATCCTCTCATCTACACGATATCTGCCCTCTTTTAGTTCGACTAAAAACTCACCAACTTCATCTATCTGCACGTCTGCCAAAAAACCCAAATTACCTGCATTGATTCCTAAAATTGGCTTTTGTTGACTGTAGCTATCCCTCACCAACGATAGTAGAGTTCCATCGCCACCTAAAGAGACTAAAAAATCAGATTTTTCACACATGGTATCAAAATTAACACCTTTTAAATCAACAATGTCAGCAGACTTTTTGTCAAGCAAAACGGTGATGCCAGCCTTTTCAAATTGTGATTTAATATCTAAAAATAAATCTTTTATATCAGGAGAGTTGGGACGAAGCGTAAAACCAGCTGTCGAAATATTTTCTAGAAGTTTTGGCACATTTTCTCCTATTGAATGTTTGAGTGGATTATACTATAAATATAGTTTAGAGCAAGTTTTTATGATTATAACAGTCTTTAATTGATAAAATACAAAAAACTATTTTAAAGGTACCAGATGAAATATATCTTGACAGCTTTAACAAGCGCAGCACTCCTCAGTGGATGCAGCCAGCATAGAGGAGCATACCCCAACAACTCAGACAAAGTACTAGCTTCATACACAGCCGAACTGAGCTACAAAGACCATTTTGGAGCCAGTGGAGAGAGACTCCAGAGTGTCGGTGCTATCATCAGAAGAGACAGAGAAAACTTCATTAACTATGGAAAAGTGACTGGAAAAAGATCAAACTTCACTCACATGCAAACCAAAAACCAAGACAGACTTGACACTTGGGGCAAATATACAACAAGCCCTAGAGACCAAAAGGCATTAGAGAGGCTAGTAAATGATGGATATATCAATCCCAGAGATAGAGACATTATACT
>CAYWGB010000025.1:0-9751 GCA_964457825.1 uncultured Campylobacterales bacterium
ATTGTACAAAAAGGATAATTGGCACTCTCTGCATTTTGTGCTTTTGTTAGTGCGTTAAAAGTAGTTGATTTGCCTACATTAGGTAGACCAACTAGTCCGATTCCAAGTCCCATATATATCTCTCCTAGGTAATTTTTATCAAATTATATCGAAAATTACAGACAAACTACATATACTTATACTACAATTATGCTATGATTAAATATTAATCAAACAGAGAGTTTTTTATGCAACATTTTTTTACTAATACCGATAAAGTACATGAGATTGTCAAAGGTTTAAATCTTACCAAGACACTTTATGTCTCATCTATTGTTATTGGAGAGAAAAACAGCAGTAAAAAAACATTGGTCAAGCATCTGTTTCCTAATGTGCCTATCGTGTCCGCTACCCAGAGGGAAGAGTTGTTATCCTTACTAGATTCGAACGATGAGCTTATAATTACCGATTACGAGAAACTACAAAATCGAGTCGAGCTTGATTTTACAAATAAGCGTATTATTGCTGTAGCCAACACCAGTAACCATAATCATCAACTGGAAACTATATTTGCATTTGTATATGAGATGCCACCTCTATCTCAAAGGCCAAAAGATATACCAAAGCTTGTTGATATCTTTCTTGGGGATGCTAAATCTACTTTATTGTCAGACGATGCAGACATAGAAGAGACTCCTGAAAATCTGGACATAACACTAAATAATAAAAGTTTAAAAAAATCCATATATTATTGGCTCTATACCAAAACGCTCCAAAGAGAAGATATTCAAGAGATTCTATATGAGTATATGCTGTTGAATCTAGAAGGCAATGATGAGTACAGTAGACATCTGGAGCTCTATGAGCAACCTCTTATAAAAGCGGGTTTAAAAAAGTACAAATCTCAACTGCGGCTCTCAACCATCCTAGGAATCAATAGAAACACACTAAGAAAGAAAATAAATGAACACAAAATTGATTAATTTTGAAGACTATGTTGAGTGGGACAATAGTCCATTTATACTCTTTTCGAGCACTGGAAAGATACTATATCTTAATAATGCTGCAGAGATACTCTTTGGGTATGTCAGTAAAAAAGAGCTTTATGACCTAGCGCTATCTTACGCACCACAAGATTTCGGATATAAGACAACTACGATTACTCTAAGTTATGATTTATTGAGCTTCTATGCCCTAAGCGTAGGATATCGAGATGAAGATGAGATAGCACTTCGTCTGTATCATAATCCTTGCACCAAAGATGGTGCGATGACAACACATTCCAAGTCAAACCATGCTCTGACAACCACTGATATCAATATACTTTTGGAGGCAAATATAGCTCTGTTTAAAATAAGCAACGATACTGCAATATCTCTTTTGACAGATCAAGACCTTCCTCCGTTCAAGATAGATCAAAATACATTTTCTAAACTGCTTCGTAATACTCTGGCTATTTTTTCAGATACAAAGTCCATCAATATATCGCTCAAACTTCTTATAGGCCGACATGTCGTAATAGATGGTAAGCGTGAATCCATAGTTCAGCTACATATAGAATCACCTGACATATCTATCCATAGAGATGATGTGATGAACAATCTGAGTACTGAGTGTCACACTAAAATAATAGCTACAGATAACTCCATCAAGCTTGAAGTGCCGGCAATTAAGTAATGATTAAAAATTAGGCACTCAATCTGTAATTTTATTCAAAAAGGGTGATATTCTAATAATAGGATAATAATGCAAAGTATAATGTCAGATTATTGTATAATTCTATGATAATGGCAACACTTAAAAGGAATGAAAATGAAAAAAATTGAAGCTATAATTAAACCGTTTAAACTTGATGACGTAAAAGAAGCATTGGTAAAAGCGGGCATTGAGGGCATGACTGTTTCTGAGGTAAAGGGATACGGAAGACAACAAGGTCTATCAGAAGTATATCGTGGTGCCGAGTATGTAGTAGAGTTTATTCCAAAGGTTAAAATAGAGATAGTTGTCAGCGGGGATGAGTATCTGGATATTGCCATGAGAGCTATTCAAGAGAATGCACAAACTGGCAAGATAGGAGATGGAAAGATATTTGTTTCAGATATTTCTCATACTATAAGAATAAGGACTGGCGAAGAGGATGAAGAGGCTCTTTAGTCGTCACTTTCCAACACCCCAATATTATTTAATATGCGATTAATCCTTTTTTGATATAATTTTATAAAATCATATCTTGAGGTCTTTTGATGCATCAAAATCTTGTAGTTGCCAATGTTAACGGACGACTAGACAAGGTTTTGTCGACTATTTTGGGAAAAAGCAGAAGTCAGATTGAAAAGATAATCAAAGAAAATCTAGTTTATGTAGATGGAGAATTGGTAAATAAGCCAAGCCATAAAGTCGAGATCGGTCAGACAATATCATACGGATTTTTAGAAGCGCTAAAACGAGAACCGCTAGATATCGATTTTGATATCGAGGTACTCTATGAGGATGACGATATGCTTGTTGTCAATAAGCCCTCAGGACTAGTTGTTCATCCTGCTCCATCTGTCAAAGGACCAACACTTGTTGATTGGCTAATACACAAGGGTATATCACTCTCTACAATCTCTGGAGAAGAGAGATTCGGGATAGTCCACCGTATCGACAAGGAGACTACTGGGGCTTTGGTGGTTGCAAAAAATAATGAGTCTCACGTTATTCTCAGCAATCAGCTTCAAGAGAAAAGTATGGGCAGATACTATATGGCTATTACAGATATCCCGCTAAAAGAACCAGTACGCGTTTCTGCTCCAATCGCTAGAAACCCAAATAATAGACTCAAAATGGCGATAGTGCAAGGTGGACGTGATGCCACGAGTGATTTTGTGCCACTTGGTATAGGCAGTGACAAATCTGGTCTGACAGCAGCCAAATTACACACAGGTAGAACTCACCAAATCAGAGTCCACCTCGAGAGTATAGGTAGGCATATACTCGGTGATGAAACATACGGATACAAAGGTAAGAAGAGCAGAGTGTATCTGCATGCATACTTGCTCTATCTGAAACATCCAGTAAGCAATAAAGAGATGCAATTTATTGCACCATTGTTTAGCGACATGAATAACCATCTAGAAAAATATTACAATAAAGGAGAAATCGATGAAAAGCTTAGCAGTAAGTACTTTCATGAGTCTTTTGACTCTGAGTGTTTTGTCGCTTAACGGCTGCTCTTCCGCTGTAGGCATGACGACTATAGGCACAGATATGTCACTCCCGCAGGTTAAAGGTGTTAAGCACATCGTAGATAGCGGAAGTGTAGGTTTTGAGTGGCCAGCTATTTCAGGTAGCTCCAAAATAGAAGGTATCAAAGTCTATAGAACCGTAGCAAATGGCAAGAGTATACAAAAATATAAAAATATTGCAACGATCACCAACCGATATGCAACACACTATGTCGACAGAACAGTTAAGCCAAATGAGCTCTATAGATACTCTTTTACAACATACGCACTTTTAAAAGAGTCGCTTCCGGGTGATGTTGTGGATGTCAGCACAAAGAGTGCAATTGAGCCAGTAGGTTTTCTGAATCTTTACCAAATTCAAAAAGGGGTCATAAAGGTATTGTGGCGTCCAAATAGCAACAAAGATGTCTCTGGATATATAATACAGAGAAAGCTAAATGGTAGCAGATGGAGATTTCTGGCCAGAGTAAAAGGCAGATTGATGCCAGAGTATATCGATAGTTCGGTTGGAGTAGGGTATGGATACGGATATAGGGTTATCGCTGTCACATCATACGGAACGAGCTCAGACCCCTCTGAACCCTCATATATAGAGGTAAAATAGACAAATGCCACACCTTAAAGTTAAGAAGTTTGATACAGCGATACTCGATGAGTTGATATCAAATAGCGATATGTTTCTTTTTAAAGCAAAGCATAAATCCAAAGAGAACGAGCTCTTGGGGGTGAGGGTAGAGGGTGAAGAGTTTATATTGGAGATAAAACCTAAAGATGATACTTTTTTAATAAAATCTGACTCTATTAGCAGACCCTCCGATACGACCAAAATAAAAAAAGCACTAGATGCCATGCATGGTAAACTGGGACTAGAGGTGGTTAACTCCAACATAAACTACTCAGAAAACAAGCCCAAGCCATCCAGTAGTGCATACAAAAAAGTGACAGACTTTGTCGATATGGATTTTACAGATATTAAACTATCCATAGAAGTAGGGTTTGGTAGTGGTAGACATCTGTTGCATCAGGCAAAAAATAATCCCAATACTATCTTTGTAGGCATAGAGATTCATACTCCCTCCATAGAACAGGTTTTGAAGCAAATTAGTATTCAAAATATCACAAATATCTGGATAGTAAATTATGATGCCAGGCTATTAATGGAGATGCTTCCATCCAACGTAGGCTCTGATATATATGTACATTTCCCTGTTCCTTGGGATAAAAAAGAGCATCGCAGAGTAATATCAAAAATGTTCATAAAAGAATCATTAAGAGTGCTGAAGCCAGGTGGCAACCTAGAGCTCAGAACAGATAGTGAAAATTACTATCAATACTCCAAAAGTCTCTTTAAGGAGACAAAAGATACAACTTTGCATATAACCAAAAACCAAAATGCACCAATCAGCAGCAAATATGAAGATAGATGGAGAGCACAAGATAAGGACATATATACCTTGAGACTCACTTCGCTCACAAACTCGTTAGCTCGTGATAATGATTATGACTTTGGGTTTGACAAACATTTAGGAGTAGATAAATTGTTTTTAGATACAGTACCGCAAAAAGCTTTTGTTTTTGAGGATTGTTTTATCCATTTTGAGGGTCAATACATTTTAAAAGATAGAGAAGAAATGCTTATAAGGTGTGCTTTTGGAAGCTTTGATAGACCAGAACATAAATACTTGAAGATAGGTGCTACAATCAGCTACTATCCTCATAATCCTGTACCTAGCAGTTCAAATTATAGTGCACATAAGAAAATAGGAGAGATAATACATGTCTAATATAATTTCGGCAAGCAACTTATCGCTTGTCTATCCAGGTAGTGCTGAAGAGACCATTAAAGATACAAGTTTTAATATAAAAAAAGGTGAATTTGTCTTTATTACGGGGCCAAGTGGTAGTGGAAAATCTACACTCTTAAAATCCCTTTATGGCAAACTAAGACCCAGAAAAGGTGATGTTATTGTTGGCGGGCAGAGTATGGCAAAAGCAAGTAGTCGTAAACTGCAAGAGCTTAGAACCCATCTAGGTATAGTTTTTCAAGACTATAGATTAGTCAATGAATGGACTGTATATGAAAATACAGTGCTTCCTCTAACAATTGCAGGCTATAGTGATGATGTCAAAGAGGTACAGGCAAAGAGGCTGCTTACACATGTCAAGCTCGCCAATAAATCACATCGATATCCTTTGGAGTTATCGGGTGGAGAGCAGCAAAGAGTGGGTGTTGCTAGAGCGTTATCTAAAAATCCAATGATTATCCTTGCTGATGAGCCAACAGGTAACCTTGATGAGTACTCTTCAAATGTGATATGGGATTTGTTGGAAAATGCATGCGAACAGTTGGGCACCACAGTAGTGGTCGTGACACACAAAATTCCACCAATATTTTCTATTCCATACAGACATTTTATTATAGAAAACAGGAGTGCTTATGAAGTACATTAAACAGCATATTATGTTCATATTTCCTCTATTGGCAATATTGCTGGGAATAGAAACGTTTATCATCTTTGACCGCTTGACCCAAAATTATGAAAATGGACTCAAGGCTGATTATAATATTTTAGTATCTTGTCGTAGTGAAATGACACTAGATAAATTTCAAGACATAGACAGGCACATCAGCAAAATAGAGCCAATAGATAAACAGACTATAGTGGACGATATGGCTAAAAGCATGGATGGTGTCAGTAGTCAAGAGATTATGAAATCCTTGCCAAATTTTTATACTGTAAGTCTAGACAGTTTCTTGGATAATGATGCTATCATAGAGATAAAAAGTAAACTTCTTGACAATGAGCATATAAAAAAAGTAGAAACATTTGGAAAGAGTCATAACTCAAACTATAATATGTTCGTTTTCATCAAAACGGTTTTGTGGACTTTTGTTATTTTTATATTTATATCCAGTCTACTTTTGACTATAAAACAGATGGAAATATGGCAATATTTACATAAGGACAGAATGAACATCATGGAGACATTTGGAGCAACGCTAATGATGAGAAGTGGAATCTTATTTAAAAGAGCAATAGTGGATGCACTGGTAGCTACAGCATTAGCTAGCTTATTCTTTTTGCTGTTGCGATTTTCATGGGCAAAAAGTATTAAAGTGGAGGGAATGCCTACTGACGGGAATTTGATATTTAATTATCAAGACGCTTTGATATTGACGGTCTCCTCTCTATCTATCGTGGCACTGGCTGTAATCATAGTTGTCTCTAGTGCAAAAGAGGATTAACATAATGAGGCATATCTTTCTTGTATTTGCTCTGTTTAGCGCCAATGTTTTGGTAGCGAAAACAGATATCCATAGCTTATGGGGAGATACAAAAAATACAACTCAAACAGATCATGAAAAGTTTACCCCTAAGCCGTCAACAACTACCATAAAAAATATCCAAAAAAATAAAACTGTTCTTACGACAGTCTCGTCTCAAAGAACTCAACTCAACAACAAATTAAATAAAATTGCAAAAAATATCAAGAGTGCAGAACAAGCCTATGATGGCCTCTTGGAGTCCATGAAAACCCTTAAGGCTGACATGTCTAAAAATCAGGCCAAATATGAAGAAGCCAAAGCAAAAATAGATAGTTTTGAGTCCCAGATTGATGGACTTGACCAGAAGATAAAAACTCTCCAAGATAAGTATGTCAAGATTCTAATCGATCAATTTTCGATGTCGCTTGCCATCAACCAAAGTCATAAAAATACAGAAAACTCATTTGTCATGAGAGAGACCTATGAGGTATACAAAAAGCATAGCAATAAAGCATTGCAAGAGCTCAAAAGCAAAATGTACAAGAGTCAAGAAGAGAAGAAAACGGTTCAAGGATACCAAAGAAAAATAAAAAATTCTATCTCCAAAATAGAAAAAAAATATCAGCTATACAAGCAGAAGAAAGAAGAGCAAAAGATTATGCTCTCTAAATTGAGTAAAAAAGAGCTCGATTATCGCAAGAATATCAACAACTTAGTTAATAAGCAAAACATGATAAAGTCTACACTGGCCAGACTAAATATCATAAAGAAAAAAGAGATAACTGAAGCCAGAAAAAGAGAAGCAGCAAGAAAAGCAGAAATTAAAAGAAGAGCAGAGGTTAGGCGAAAAGCCAGACTTGCAAAAGCCGCACAAAAAAGAGCCAAAGATGCTAAAGAAGCAGCTGCATTAGCTGCTGCAAATGCTGCGGCTGCTAAAAAAGAGCGTGAGAAAATTAAATCCTTTGAATCAAAAAGAAATGTCAAGCAAGTAGGTAGCTCATACCACAAGGACAAAATCTATGCATACCGCGGAGGAAAAACTATCTCTCCATTAAAAGATGCGAAGATTGTTAAAAGTTTTGGTACCTATACTGATCCTATATATAAAATGAAAATATTCAACGAATCCATAACGCTAAAATCACCTGTAGCTGATGCTGTCGTTAGAAATGTCCTCAACGGCAGAGTCGTCTTTGCTGGTGAAAACAATATGCTAGGTAAAGTTATCATCGTAGAAAATGCAAATAAGATACATACTATCTATGCTGGACTCTCAAAGATATCGCCTCTCATTAAAAAAGGAACCAAAGTAAAAAAAGGTGCAGTGGTGGGCAAGGTCAAAAGAAAACTTATTTTTGAAGCTACAAAAAATTCAAAATATATCAATCCAGTTAGATTGATATCTATCTAAGGTGGACTAAATGATAAAGAGTTTTTTTGGTTCGAAAGAGTGGAGATTGTGGGCATGGGGTGGAACCATCCTGTTACTTCTTTTGGTCTGGGCACAAGTTGAGATTACTGTTCTATTTAACGAATGGTATGGTCGATTTTACACAATTTTGCAAAAAGCGGAAGATGTAGATGCCTTCTGGAAAGAGATGGGGATATTTGGATACTTAGCTGTTTTTTGGGTCTTAATCAGTGTTTTCATCTATTATTTTACCCAGCATTATGCTTTTAGATGGAGAGAAGCAATAACATACTACTACCTGCCATACTGGACGCTGGAAAAGGATAATATTGAAGGAGCTTCGCAGCGTATACAAGAGGACACTTACCTATTTGCAAGAAGTCTTGAGACATTAGGACTTGGCATGTTTAAAGCTCTTTTGACATTGATTGCATTTGTTCCTATACTATGGGGGTTGTCCAGTAAGATCACTATACCTTGGCTGTCGACTATTGATGGTTCTCTTGTTTGGATTGCACTTATTACATCAATAGGTGGTATATTGATATCATATGTAGTTGGTATCAAATTACCCGGTATAGAATATGATAATCAAAAGGTTGAAGCATCGTATCGCAAACAATTAGTATACTCCGAAGATGACAAGCAGTTTGCAAGCTTGCCAACACTGTATGGACTTTTTAATGACCTTAGAAAAAACTATTTTCGAATGTTCAATCATTACTCATACTTTACCTTGTGGGGGGCTTCTTATAGTCAAACAATGATTATCCTCCCTTATCTTCTGATGGGCCCGGCTTTGTTTGCTGGTACGATTACGCTAGGGGTATTGATGCAGACTAAAAATGCATTTGGTGAAGTGAATGATAGCTTCTCCTATCTGATTGATCACTGGACCGAAATTACCAAATTTCTATCAGTCATCAAAAGGCTTAGAGAGTTTGAAAAACGCCTAATAAGATCATAGAATAGGAAAAAAATGAAAAAAATATTACAAATTACAATCACTTTTATCACAGCGTTTACTTGGACGGCTTGCTCTAGTGACAATGATATAGATAAAAAAAGCATGCAAATTATATTACCAACTGCATACAAGGACAGCTTTTCTCAAAAAAATCATCTATGGAAGAGCTATGAGGGTAAATGGGATTTTTCTGGAAGCGAGTTGATACAAGAGTCAAAGAGTAGTAGCTTTCCTCTTATTTTGTTAGAAGATAAACAATATGAAAATATAGATATATCAGTCGACTTCAAGCCTCTCTCAGGGCAAATTGATGCCAGTGGTGGAATTGTCTTTAGGGCAAAAGATGCGGATAATTATTACATAGTCAGAGCTAACGCATTGGAGAATAACTACAGGCTCTATACGTTTGTAAATGGAATGCGTTCACAGATAGCTTCTGCGACTGTAAACCCACCTAGTATAGGGAAATACCACACCATGAGAGTGGTCGCACTCGGAACTCATATCCAAGCCTATCTAGATGGTAAACTCTACATAGACCACCAAGACAAGACTTTTGCCAAAGGTTACACTGGATTATGGACAAAAGCCGATTCTGTTACCGCTTTCGATAACTTTATGATAAAAGCTAAATAGTATAGAGAGCAGATGACCAGATCAGAAAAAGAGTCACTCAAAAAAACTATAGAAGAGCAGGTGGACCTCTTGGGTAGAGAACTAGAAAATATAGCCAAGGCTCTCTATCCAGAGCGTGGCAACGCTCCCTCTGACAAAGTAGCGCATCTAAATTTCAAACTCGACCAAAGCATACATATTCAAAGGCACGAAGAGACAACCAAACGATTAAACAGACTCAAAAATGCCTATCTCAAAATCGATACTCCAGAGTACGGCATCTG
>CAYWGB010000026.1:0-5944 GCA_964457825.1 uncultured Campylobacterales bacterium
TGGGATAGTAGCAGCAAGCTTAATACCAGCAGAGTTAATGGCAAAAGATTTCAGAACAGAGAAGCCAGATGCATGGAAAATAGTAAACGGAAAAGATGACAATCAAGATGGCACAAACAAGGCTATCAAGGCAGTTTTTGGAACAGATAAAGTGGAGGAGGGAAAAGCAAGCCTCAAAGCTCCAGATATCGCTGAAAATGGTGCTGTTATACCTATTACTGCCAAGGCAGAAAATGCTACCAAAATTGCTATTTTCCAATCTGCCAACCCTGAGTCTTTAGTAGCCGTATTTGATGTGCCAAAAAACGGTATACCTGAGTACTCACTGAGAATCAAAATGCAAAAAACTGGAACTGTTACTGTAGTAGCTGAAGTTGATGGCAAGCTATATAAAGCATCTAAAGCTGTTAAAGTTACTATTGGTGGTTGTGGAGGTTGATATATAATCAACTGATTTTTAATTAGGCTGTTTCTGACAAATTCAGATTTATAGATAGAAAAAGATTAAAGGATATAAAATGAGAATCAAAGCAAAATTTAAAGATGGCGTTACAACCGCTAAAGTAATGGCAAAGCACCCTATGCTAAGCTACCAAGAAGCAAAAAAGAAAAAAGTAGATGTAAACTTCATAACATATGTTGTGGCAAAAGTGGGTGACGAAGTGGTATACGAAGTTTCAACAAGCCAATTTTTATCAAAGAATCCATACCTTAAATTTGCCTTCAAAGGCGACAACAAGGGAAAAGAACTTAGTGTATCATGGACAGATCTATCTGGCAAAACTAAGACTGATACAAAAAAGATAAAGTAGCTAGCAAAAAATATACTCTAAAAGGAGATAATATGTTATTAAGAGCAAAAAAACTTTCAACACTAGTTGTGATTGCAGCCTGCACCTTAAGTGCGGGAAATTTCAATGCGCAAGCAGAGAAAGACAGACAAGCTCTAGTAGATTACATGGAAGCAAAGTTTCAAGACCCCGTCAAGAATAAAGCTAAATTTTTTCCATACTCTACAGATGAAGAGTTGAAAAATAACTTTTCTAAAAATATTAAACATGCGGATTTTTCACTCGGTTCATATTCATTTAATAAGAGTGGTAAATCACAATATGAAGATATCAAAGAGATGCCACCATATGAAGATGCAATCGATGAAGGTGAGGCACTATATGGTAAAAAGTTTGCAAATGGTAAATCGTTCAAAGATTGTTTTCCAAAAGCAGATATTGCTGGAGAATACCCAAAGTTTGATGATAAAAAAGGTGAAGTTGTAACCATATCTGCTGCAATCAACCAATGCCTGACAGACAATGGTGAAAAAGCGTGGAAGATGAAAAAAGGAAATATGGCAAAATTAGAAGCGTATTTTGCAAATACTTCCAAAGAAGCTAAGAAAAAAGTTGATATCAAAATCGAGAGTCAAGCCGCTGCAGATGCATATGCAAGAGGTAAAAAAGAGTACTACTCCCAGAGAGGTTACCTCAAGCTCTCATGTGCCTCTTGCCATGTCCAAGGATCAGGGCAGAGAGTAAGAGCTGAGTATATGTCACCACTTCTTGGGCAGACTACACATTTTCCAGTATTTAGATTAAAGTGGAACTCTTTGGGTACACTAGAGCGAAGAATGACTGGATGCAACAAGGATCAAGGTGAGAACCCTCATAAGGCAAACAGTAAATGGATGAAAGAGCTATTATACTTCATGAGCTACATGTCAAACGGTATGGCTATAGATGGCCCAGATATTAGAAAATAAGGGGTTGATGATGAAAAAATTACACAAGATTTCAATCATGGTAACAATTGGGGCATTAGCGATCACTTCTATTAATGCTGATGTTTTAAGCGATGCTGCTGCTTTGGATGTAAAAAAAGTATGTGATGTCAAAAGCAATGGTTTAGACAAAGTTCTTGCAACAGCTGCGACTTACAATAAAGAAGCAGTAGCACAAGGTATAGAGTTTAAAAGACTTGGCATCACAAATAGTAAGTATATCGATGCAACAACGCAAGCAGTGAAAGCAAAAAGCAAAGAGACGGTAATTAAGTACAAGAAGAAGGGCAAAGAGAAGACAAAAAAATTCCCTACTGATTATGCGGCGTGGAGAGCTTGTAACTTTGCCATAAGAGCTTTGCAGCAAAAAGCTGAAGCTGAAAAAACATGGAGCTTGGCAGTGCCGGGTGATGGTTTCAAATACTAGGAGATTTTATGAGTAAAATGAGCAGAAGAGAGTTTATATATATGATGGCGATGCTAGGCAGCGCTCCAGTATTTGCCAACTCTCACACAAGAATGACAAATAGCGGTAAGCTAGAAGATTACTACAAACTTAAGAGTTTTGGTAATGTAAGATTGATGCACATGACCGATTCGCACGCACAGCTTATGCCTGTTTACTTTAGAGAACCTAGTGTAAACTTGGGCTTTTTTAGTAACTATGGCAAGCCACCACACATAGTAGGTACCAAATTTATGGACTACTTTGGAATCAAAGGAAACAAGAGACTTGAGTATGCATATACATGTTTAGATTATGAAAAGAATGCTGCTGCTATGGGTAAAGTGGGAGGATTTGCACAGATAAAGACTGTGACAGATTTCTTGCGAAATAGTTTCGGTAAAGATAAGACACTATTACTTGATGGTGGTGATACTTGGCAAGGTAGCTGGAGTTCATTGCAGACTCGCGGTAAGGATATGGTGGGAGCCATGAATCTATTGGGTGTAGACGTAGCTGTTGGTCACTGGGAATTTACCTACAAGGCAGCGGAAGTACTTGCAAATGTCAAAGAACTCAATGCAGAATTTTTAGCACAAAATATTCATGTTAAAGAGGATGCATTGTTTGATGGAAGCCCAGCTTATGATGAGGATAGCGGATTAGCATTCAAGCCATATACCATTAAAAAGATGGGAGATGCAAGAGTAGCGATTATTGGGCAGGCATTCCCGTATACTACAATCGCAAATCCACAGAGAAATATTCCTGATTGGACATTTGGTATCAAGCAAGATTCTATGCAAGAGCTAGTAGACAAAATCAAGAAAAAAGATAAGCCAGATGCTATAATTGTACTATCTCACAATGGATATGATGTTGATAAGAAAATGGCGGAGGTAGTTACTGGTATCGACTTTATTATGGGTGGACATACTCATGATGGTGTTCCAGAAGCCTATGAAGTCAAAAACAAAAAAGGTGTTACATATGTTTGTAATGCTGGCTCCAATGGTAAGTTTTTAAATGTCTTGGATTTAGATATTCAAAAAGGCAAGATTAAAGACTTTAAATTCACCCTGCTTCCAATATTTTCAGATATCATCCCCGAAGATAAAGAGATGAAAAAATACATAGCAGGAGTCAGGAAGCCATTTGAAAAAGATCTCAATAGAGTCATCGCCACAACTGATGTAACACTATTTAGACGTGGTAACTTTAATGGTAGCTGGGATCAAATAATATGTGATGCACTACGTGATGTAAAAGGTGCCGACATATCATTATCTCCTGGATTTAGATGGGGTACAACTCTCATGCCAGGACAAGATATTACATTTGATGATTTGGCCACGCAGACAGCCATGACATACCCTGAAACATATAATAGAGAGATGGATGGAGCAACCGTAAAGGCTATCTTGGAAGATGTAGCCGACAACCTCTTTAATGAAGATCCATTCTATCAACAAGGTGGTGATATGGTTCGTACTGGTGGACTATCGTACACTATCGACCCAAAAGCCAAGATGGGCAAGCGAATCACTAACTTGACACTATCAAATGGCAAAAAGATAGATGCGAAAAAGAAATATAAGGTAGCCGGATGGTCCACTGTAGGATCAGTGGCACCTGGTGAACCAGTATGGGAAACCGTAGAGACATATTTGAAAAATGTCAAACACATAGGGAAAAACTTTAAAGTCGATGCACCTGATATACTGGGTGTCAAGGGCAACCCTGGAATTATCTCTTAATACATACTCTCCGCTTGCGGGGAGTTTTAAGATTTCTAGATAAAATTTTATGTTGTATCTAGAAATCTTAAAGGAGTCAGTATGCAAATAAAAACTATAGGTTATTTAACCATATTCTCATCAGTTATTCTATTTGGTGATTACGCTAAAGGTCTTGCTGTATTTGAAAAAAAATGTGCCTCTTGTCACGTCTCTCACATACCAGCCAAACAGATTCAGGAAAATTTCTTTGAAAAAAACAATACTATGCTGAAACTACAGGCACCATCTGTCAATATGCTAGCATATGCTATCATGGATGGACCAAAACATATCGGAGAAAAAGGCGATTTAGATATGCGCGATGCAGAAATAGAGGATTTCTTAAAAGAGTATTTAACCAAGCCAGATATGCACAATAGCATCTGCGACCCTCAGATTATGAAATTTTACCAAATAAAAAAAAGCATGAAAGGTCAAGTTAGTGATTATGAGTTTGCAAATTTAGCAAACTTTTTTATGGATTATAAGAAAATGAGGCTTATTGGAGATAGTGACAATAGAAAGGAACACACAAAATAATATGAGTTTTACTGGTAGAATTTTAGGGACTTTTAGCGCCAAAGAGAAACTAGATGGGATTAAAAGACCTGCTGTAAAGTCATTGAAGCTTATTGAATCTTACGGTATAGATGAAGATAGATATGCTGGTGGTGACTTGAGCCGCAGTGTTATGGTGGTAGGCAAAATAGCTTATGATATCGCCAAAGAGCATGGTATAGATTTGGAGTATGGAAGCTTAGGTGAAAATATAATTACTGATTTTAATCCACACTCTCTGAGAGGCAATACGATACTAGAGATTGGGGACTCAAAGATACAGATTATGCAAAAATGCAGCGTGTGCACGCATCTTAATGAGTATGACGCAAGACTATCGAATCTATTGAAGGAGTGTCGTGGAGTATACTGCAAAATACTCACAAGTGGAACGATACAGACTGGTGATTGGGTAAACATTAAAGAGGAGAGAGTATGAGAATTATTTTAATTATTATGATGAATGTCAGTCTACTGTTTTCGGGAGGAATGAAGTTTAGTGACCCAAAGCCTACTTTTGACAATCCTAGAAAAATTATTATGAAACTAAATATGTCAGATATCAAAGAGGTGAATCATTTAGTTGGTACCATTTATAATATTTTAAAAGAGTATCCTAGTGATACTTTGAAAGTTGAAGTCATAGCATATGGGCCTGGAATGAGAGTACTAAAAAAAGATTATGACAAACATACACTAACAAGAATCAAATCATTAATGGCATATGAGGTTGATTTTATAGGATGCAAGAATACAATGCAGACAATGAAGTGGACAAAAAAAGATTTCATTGATGATATTACGTATGTCCAAGCCGGTATAGCTCAGGTGATAGAAAGAAAAGCGGCTGGTTGGATAGATGCAACTCCATATTAAACATAAGCACTAGAGAGATATAACAAGATGACAGAAACAAAACAAATCTCTGCATTAGATGATATACAAGAGGTGATAAAAAGCGCCTTTGGAGTAGATTTAGATGTAGCAGGTGGCTGGGGATATAGTATAGAAGATGCCATTGCCATTAATCAACAAGGCAGCAACATAAAACAGATAGAGCATACCCTATGCTCCATGAGAAGTCATTTAGAGTTAAACCTTACACGTAAACAGAGTCAAAGATACGGAGGTATAAACATAAATGAGCTATCAAGGGAGACATTGGTTGTTCATGATAAAAATTATGATAAAGTAACATACAAGATAGATGCGATGCTAGAGAGTATCTACTCCAAGTTTATAGATGAGTACAAGCAAGGATACGGAAAAGAGGAGTTTGACTTAGAAAAGCACTTTAGTGACCGTAAAAATGCTACCGAGCACAAGAGTGTTGAGATGTTCTTTCTCTTGTCATAGAGCATCAATCCTTTCTCGTATTTTACTTTT
>CAYWGB010000026.1:6044-9682 GCA_964457825.1 uncultured Campylobacterales bacterium
TGAGATGTTCTTTCTCTTGTCATAGAGCATCAATCCTTTCTCGTATTTTACTTTTGTTTGAATTTAAAAAATTAATCTCTTTTGTAAGATCTTCTAAGCAAGACTCGTAATCTACATCTTTTTCATATTCGATCTGGTGTGATAAATCTGATATTTTAGTCAAATTAAGAAAAAGAGCGCTGCCTCGGATTGAATGTGCAGCATTTTTTATAGATAGAATATCTTTCTCTGCAATAGCCTTACGCAATAGCCCTATGCTATCCATACTAGAATCTAGAAATGAGTCAAATAGCCTTCTTATCATTGTATTTGTAAAATCGGTTTTAAACTTTGAATCTTGCAGAGAGAGTATAATATCTTCTAATGGGTTTTCATGATCTCTATTGCCCACGATAGAGTGTTCGTCCAGATATCGCTTGAGCATCTCTAGCAACTCACTTTCGTCTATTGGTTTAGAGATATAGTCATTCATTCCTTTTGATATATAGTACTCCTTGTCTCCCGCCATTGCATTGGCTGTAACAGCTATTATTGCACCTTTGAAATGTTTCTTTCTGAGCATAAGTGTTGCTTCCACACCGGTCATCTCCGGCATATTTATATCCATAAAATAATATTATAATCTATTAGCGTTGCTTTTTTAACTGCCTGGACTCCGTCAAAGGCAAAATCCGGAACTACTCCATATTGAGACAACATCTCTTCCATAAGTATCCTATTAACCTCATTATCCTCTGCAACCAATACTTTTACGCCATGAGCAAAAGTATCAATACTGATATAACTACTCTTATAGTCTGTGTCGACCATAGGCACGGTTGGAGAGAGACACAGGTTCACGTCTATCTCAAAATAGAATCTACTACCTTTTCCAGTTTCACTCTCTACTTTCAGCTTGCCTCCCATGATTTTACACAGTGAACTGCTAATCGTCAGCCCAAGACCACTGCCTCCATATTTACGTGATACCTCCCTGCTGGCTTGTGTAAATGGCTCAAAGATATTATCTAAACTCTCCTGGGTCATGCCTATACCAGTATCAGCGACCTCAAAAAGTAATCTCTGAGTATCTTCTGTAGAGTCTATTTTGTCGATTTTGACTGATATCGTCCCCTCTCTTTGTGTAAATTTAGTCGCATTGCTTATGAGATTATTTAGAATCTGTATCAATTTTAACTTGTCGACTAGAATACATTTTGATATTGTGCGATCGATACTAATCAATAGGGAAATTCCTCTTTGTGTACACTTTGGTCTATACAGCAAAATAGTATTTTTTATATCTTCAAATGGATTTACCTCGACAATATCTAAGCCTACATGCCCTGCTTCCATTTTAGAAAAATCCAAAATATTATTAGTGATTTTTAGCAAAGATTCCATGGATAATGATGTAAGTTCTAGATACTCTGATTGCTTCTCGTCCAGTTTTGTTTTGCTGAGCAACTTTGTAAATCCAAGCATGCCATTCATGGGTGTACGTATCTCATGGCTAACACTTGCCATGAAGTCTGACTTCTCTTTGACTGTTTGCTCTGCAATCTCTCTAGCGTGTTCAAGCTCTGTTATATCTGTAAAAGTTGAGATATAAAATGTTTCACCATCGTATACAATTTTTTTAACCAGTACGGAAAAGATCAACTCTTTTTTGTTGTTTCCCATCATTAGTGCTTTGTATATTTTATTTGGATTCCTAACTGGATCTTCTGCCCAATGAAACTCATCCGTACTTCTCTTAAGGTATCCATCTCGTTCTATAAATAGATCACATATACACTTATACCTGCTCTTAAAATCATCCAAGTCAGTAAAGTCAAAGAATTCAAAGAATTTGTTGTTAGCACTTAGAATATCACTGGTCTCATTGGACATGAAAAGTATACTCTGTTGATTATCAGAAATGATTTGACTTAGTTTTTTCTCTTTTTCTAACTCTTGTTGAGACAATATCCTCTCGGTAATATCATCTCTAAAGGCTACATACTCAGTAATCTCTCCGTCATCATCAAGAATCGGAAATATAGTTGCATGGATATAATAAGGTGAGCCATCTTTTGCTCTATTTTTGATGTCACCCGTCCAGATATTTTTACTCCTAATAGTGCTCCACATTTCGGCAAATAGATCTCGTGACATATCTGGGTGGCGTACTATATTGTGTGATGCGCCGACAAGTTCATCAATCCTGTAGCCGCTGATTTTACTAAAAGCTTTTGTCGCGTAAGTAATAGTGCCTTCGAGGTTCGATTTGGACAATATCACATGTTCATCCATTACACCAGAAAGCATATTTACTTCTGACTCCAGATCAGATGCTACGTCTAACAGCTGTGTTTCACGACGCTTCATGATGTATGAAAGATACAGAAAAACAAGAGTAAATACTCCACCCGTAAAGAGGACTATATAGTTTCTTAGTCGCTTATTTGCTTCAAGCTCAGTATCGATAGGAATAGTCACGTCCAAGACCCCTGCTCTGTCCCCTATCTTGATATTGCCTTGATTCCATGTGGTGTCGGTACGCACATTGTGACAGTTAATGCATGATTGACTAGATATATAGTCTGTGACTGCCGCATGCAAAACCCACTTGTCTTTCAAAAGTTCTCGTTTAGCATAGATTCCTTTAGGATTTTTAATCGTGTAAGCAATCGCATTTTTTTCAAATTCAGTAAGGGGTCTATGTTTTCTGTTTTCAAAGCTGTGCTCACTGTATAGATTGTAACGAATACCATTATCTCTACTGTACTGATTGTTAATATTGTGGGGGTCAACTACCACGTCAACAGTTTCACCACCAGAATCAACACAGTCGCTATTATCGATAAGCTCTATATTTTTATTGACAGTTGCATCTGAATATTTGGCTCGAGAGATTTTGATCTGCTCAAGAAGTATCCTTGAGTGATTAATGATAGAGTTTGTTGTATAACGATTGGTGATATACGGAATAAAATAGAACAGAGAGACCAATACCAATACTGATGCAATCACAACAGCCTTAAGCATGATACTTTTTTTATATGACTTAAAATACCTCATCTATACTTTTACTCAGTCATTTCACTATAAACATACTGCGCATCTCTCATGCCCACTCATATACTCAACTCTCCCTCTAAATATTTACCAGTATATGAGCCTGTCTTTTTGTGATTTTTAGCCAACTCTTCTGGGGTGCCGGTATCGATAATAAGCCCTCCTTTGTTGCCACCTTCTGGTCCCATATCGATAATATAGTCAGCATTCTTTATGATATCAAGATTATGCTCTATTACTACTACCGAGTTGCCAAGATCAGTCAGATGGTGCAAAACACCAGTGAGCCTATCTACGTCTGCAAAATGCAGCCCTGTAGTTGGCTCATCCAAGACATAGAGCGTATTGCCAGTGTCTCTGCGACTCAACTCTTTGCTCAATTTAATACGCTGAGCCTCTCCTCCAGAGAGTGTAGTTGCATTTTGACCAAGAGTGATATAGTCCAAGCCGACATCAGTAAGAGTCTTGAGTTTAATGGCTATGTTTGGTATAGCTTTGAAGAACTCCATGGCTTCACCTACACTCATACTCAAAACATCAGCTATGGAGTGGCCTTTGTAGAGCACTTCAAGGGTTTGTGCATTATATCTACTGCCGTT
>CAYWGB010000027.1:0-9561 GCA_964457825.1 uncultured Campylobacterales bacterium
TCCATGATTTTTGACAAAATAGAGAGCTACTCTTTGATGGCTATACCAATGTTTATCTTGGCTGGAAACCTACTTTCAAAAGGAAGTAGTGCACAAAGAATTATAGAGTTTGCAAAATCCATTGTTGGACATCTGCCTGGTGGTTTACCTATGGCAGCGATATTTGCCAGCATAATTTTTGCAGCTGTCAGCGGTAGTTCACCAGCTACAGTTGTGGCTATTGGATCGATTATGTTTGGAGCTATTGAGCAGGCCGGATACCCAAAAAGATATGCCATAGGCACAGTAGCTACTGCTGGTAGTTTGGGTATTTTGATACCACCATCTATCGTGATGATAGTCTATGGTGTCACAGCAGAGCAGAGTATTGGTAAACTGTTTATGGCAGGGGTGATGCCTGGCATAATGATCGGTATCATGATGATGATAGTCACTTATGTTGGTGCTAAGAGATTAGGATTTACTAGGGGTGAGCCAGAGCCTTTTGGTGTGCGTATGAAAAAGATGGGTGATGCCATGTGGGCATTGATGACAATAATCATAGTCATCGGAGGCATATATGGAGGCATATTTACCCCGACTGAAGCAGCAGCAGTAGCAGCAGTATGGGCATTTTTTGTATCTATGTTTATCTATAAAGATATCGCATGGAAAGATATCTACAAGATATTCTTAGAGTCAGCCAAAACATCAGCTATGATAATGTTTATCATCGCTAACGCAATGCTATTCGCCCATTTTCTAACTCTAGAAAATGTGCCACAGGCGATAACACAAGCGCTGACGGCCGCACATGTTGGGCCAATAATGTTTTTGATATTGGTAAACATACTGCTCTTTTTTGCTGGTGACTTTATGGAGCCAAGCGCAATTATCATGATAATGGTTCCTCTTCTTTTGCCTGTAGCGGTGGCATTAGGCATTGATCCTATACACTTTGGGATAATAGTGACTGTAAATATGGAGCTAGGTATGATAACCCCACCAGTAGGACTCAATCTATTTGTGACTAGCGGTATCACAGGCGTAAGCCTCAAAGATGTAATAGTCTATTCGCTCCCATGGAGCATGACGATACTATTGGGATTGATACTGGTGACATATATTCCAGAGATATCACTGTGGTTACCAAACTTGATGTTTGGATGATCTCCCTTTGAGATCCTCCTCATAATTGATTTTGGGTTTACCGTTATACTAACTTTGGTAAAATACAAAAATCAACACGAGGAAACTACATGAAAAAGATTTTATTTTTAACTACAATAACTGCCGCTATTTTAACTGCTGGACTCAAAGTACCAGTAGCTTTCAAGACCAATTTTAAACAAAAGATAACAAATACCAACGGTAAAGTCATCACATATAGAGGAAAGCTCAAAATCAACAGTGATGGTGATCTCAAATGGAGCTATACATCGCCTACAAAAAAAGAGATATGCAACAATGGACAAGTGATCACAATGGTGGATCATAACCTAGAGCAGGTTACTATCCACTCCTTAGATGAGTCCTTTAATCTTGCTCAGATTTTGAGAAATGCCACGCCAGTAGAGGCGAGCGCATCCAATGCAGCCGACTACACCGATAAGCTCTATAGAGCATCATACCAAGGAAAAAGCTACACAATAGGTCTCGATAACAAAAAGCATATCGACCAAATAGCTTATATGGACAATATGGATAATAGGGTCAATATCCATTTTACACATATGAAATATCTATCCAAGGCTTACGGCTCACGAGCAATGAGATGCAAAAGTCCTAACGGTTACGACATAGTCAATCAATAAGCGCAGCCTTGAAGAGTTTTGAATTTTTAACCAATGCAAATATGCTGTTGATATACAGTATATTGCTTGTGGTGGCATTGGCAGTTATTTTGGTCATCATCATCTTTACAGTAAGATATAAATCATTTCAAGATAAAAATAACCATTTGGCTAACAGTCTGCATGAGAGTATCACAAACTACAATTTGTTATCAGACAAATTTGATCAACAAAGCGATACAAATTTGAAACAAGCAGAAGAGATAGCTAGCATAGGTGCCATGAAGATGCAATTTCAACAAGAACTAGAGAGGCTTCATGGAAAAATAGCTTCATTAGAGCAAGAGAACCAACTAGCAAACACTAGAATACTAGAGCTAGAAAAGATACGATCTGAACTAGAAGCGCATATGAAAAATGCCACCGCAAATGAATCAAAAGCACAACAAGCTCTCGAAGATGCACTAAAGAGAAACGAATTTTGGGTGGATCAGATGCAAGAGCTCAGAGTCAAATATGAAGCACTACAGTTAAAGTTGAGATCATTATGAAATTAAATCCAGATACATTTTTAAACATAGAGGATAGCCTTAAGCAAGAGATAGTTACTCATGCCTCCATAGTCACTTTCTCTAAAGGTGATACGTTATTTGATTACGATAGTGTACTTGAGTATTTTTATATTCTCATTGATGGGAAGGTAAAAATATACCAGATGAATCTAGAGACATCAAAAGAGCAGACTATCTATATGTTAACAAAAGGTGATATGTATGATACCATCACTCTACTTGATGGTAAGGTACATGAAGTTTTGAGCGATGTTATAGAGCCTGGTAGTGTACTTAAGATACCGATAAAAAAAGCAAGAGAGTGGATGTATGACTATCCTAGATTTGGAGAGATGGTTTTTCAGTACATCTCAAAACAGCTCAGAAATGTAGAAGAGCTAGCCACGGATCTCACGCTACTTGATACCCAAGAGAGGCTTGTGAAGCTACTAATAGCTAATCTGCAGATGCAAGATGGAGGAAAGAATATCCTTGATGGTCTCTCCCATGCAGAGATAGCCAATCTCATAGGAACAGTTAGACATGTGGTGGATAGGCATATCAAACAGCTCAAAAATGAAGGCATACTCAAAAACGAGAAAAAGAAACTCACCTTTGAAAACAGAGACAAGCTCCTAGGAAAAGAGAAGAAAATACTCTAGTATTGCACTATATCTGTATAGTCAATAGGTAGATCGAACCATCCCTCAAGATAAATATCTCTTTATGCCCATGTCTTCTAAGCGACGAGTACCACTCTTCTATGGTGTGTATTTTGATTTGGTTGACCTGCATTATCACATCTCCTGGCTCAAATCCAAAACTGTCTGCTACGGAGCCTATCTCGACTTGAGTGACTATAAGACCTTTGATGTCTGGTGGGATATGTAAAATATGTTTGTACCTAGGTGTGATGTATGATAGCCTCATGCCGATGATGCCACCGTCTAGGTTTTGATTTTGGACTGATTTTTTTGCAAAGAGTGTCATGTCTATGGCGATATCTTGTTTATCTCTCTCTATCTCGATAGTGATTTTGTTTCCTGGATCTAGTGCAGCCACTGCTTGCTGCAAAGAGTTTGGCGATGTGATTGTTTTGCCATTTAGCGTATATATCAAATCGCCTCTCTTGAGCTTTGCTTTTTGTGCAGCACTATTGGCACTAATGGAGGTAATCACAGCACCTCTTTTGTGTTTATAGCGTGATTTTTGTTTTGGCAAAATCTGCGATACACTAACCCCCATAAAACCTCGCTCTACCTTGCCTTTGGATATGATTTCTGCAACAATATTTGTCACCATATTTGATGGTATGCTAAAACCTATGCCATGATTACCTCCACTTTTAGAGAGTATTGCTGCATTTATCCCTATGAGCGCACCTCTACTATCGACCAATGCACCCCCAGAGTTACCAGGATTTATCGATGCATCTGTTTGAATAAAATCTTCATATTTATTGATTCCGATACTGTGTTTGTTGAGTGCCGAGATGATACCCTGCGTGACTGTTTCGCCTACACCAAACGGGTTGCCTATGGCGAACACTACGTCACCCACCTTCAGGGTATCACTTTTTGCGATAGTGATTGGTTTAAGGTTATTAGCATCTATTTTGATGACGGCTAGATCTGAAGCCTTGTCCTTGCCTATGATATTGGCTCTGTATTGTGTCATGTCGCCATGAACACTCACAGAGATTTTTGAGGCATTCTCGACCACATGTGCATTGGTGACAATATATCCATCAGTTGAGACAATTACCCCAGAGCCAAGAGCGTGCTCAAGTTTGTTTTTTGGTACTCCTCTGCCATATTGCTGACCGAAGTACTCACGCAAAAATGGGTCTTGCATCGCATATGGTGATGGCTCATCAGAGCCTATATCTATGGAGATATTGACAACGGAATTAATTGGATCTTCCAATATGGAGCTATATGAAAGTATCTGATTTTGAGAGACCGGCAAGACTCTTTGTGGAGTGTTTTGTGTCTGTTTTAAGTGAATCTCCTTTGAGAGCAGGGCGATGGTGATTGTTAAAAATAGTAATGATATCTTTTTCATATTAGCTCCTCGTTGCTTTAGACTATTTTAGTCTCAAAAGCTTAATTGAGAGTAAATGAAGAGTAGGGCAGCGTGCTACTTAGCAGACACCCTATGGCACTCATCGACAAAGTGGATGGCATTTTCTACTGGGACATCGGGGAGGATGCCGTGCCCTAGATTGAATATGTGTCGTTTGCCCTGCATGGTTTCATGGATAGTCTCTACGCATTTGGTAGTGGCTTGTTTGTCATAGAGTCTGCACGGTTCCATATTGCCTTGCAAGACATATTTGTCTCCTAGTTTTGCTTTTGCTGTTGACATTGGCACACTCCAGTCGACCCCAAATACATCGAAATTACCATAGACTTTGTCTTGTTCTATAAATGAAGATATACCTTTTGGAAACATGATGATAGGAATGTGTGGATATTTTGATTTGAGATAATCGGCGATTTGTACCATATACTGCCAGCTAAATTCATCATATTTGCTTGGCTCTATTGCACTCGCCCAAGAGTCAAAAATCTGTACCACATCGATGCCAGCCTTGATTTGGTTCTCCATGTATAGTTTGACTACCTCGGTAACCTTTTTCAATATGTTGTGTAGAAGTTTTGGGTTTGAGTACATCATCTTTTTGCAAATATTATATGTCTTCGTACCTTGACCCTCTATCATGTAAGTCGCCAATGTCCAAGGAGCACCAGTGAATCCTATGAGAGCCTTATTGTCGTCTCTCTTATCCAACTCTTTACGAAGCAGTTCAATAGTATCATAGACATAGGTAAGTTTGCTTGCTGCCTCATCCGAGCCTATAAGTCTATCCAAATCAGCCTGGCTTTTGATAGGGTCTGCAAATTTTGGCCCTTCACCTTTGACAAAGGATAAATCCATTCCCATCTCATCAGGTATAACCAAAATATCTGAGAAGAGAATGGCAGCATCTACACCAACTATATCTAGTGGTTGCAGGGTGACTTCAGCTGCTTTTTTGGGATCATGGCAGAGATTCAAAAAGTTTCCTGCTTCTGCTCTGACTCTCATATACTCTGGTAGATATCTTCCAGCTTGCCTCATCATCCATACTGGTGTGTATGGAGTATCTTTGCCAAGGCAGGCATCTACGAAAATTTTACTACTACTCATCAATGGTTTCCTTTGTGTAAAAAATATAGTGAAATTGATAGAGCCAATACAGATAGAGCAAAGTAGACCAAATCTAACGCACCATCATACTCTGTGAAGAGCACTCTTTGAAAAAAGTTTACTACCAAGACCATGACAATCACTTTGCCAAGCTTGTCTTTTAGCTCATCTAGTGAGTGAATCTCCAATATCTGAGAAGCCTCCTGGTTTTTTGCCACATCTATTTCGGATATAAAAAGCTCATACAACCCAAAGCCAAAAATGAACATAACGACAGCCATGAGATACAAATCGACAGCACCGATGAGACCACCAACTATCTGCTCATGAAACTTTTTAGGATGGAGATGTTCTATGTATGTAGAGATCACATCGGATATGATGCCATACACGTCGACTGATGCCACAACAAAAAGAGCAATACCGCCAAGCATAGAGAATACGACGGCCAAAAGTACGAAAAATCTCGTATTCCATAAGATATCTTCAAATATTTTTTCTATTAATTTCATTTTAATCCTCTAGCTCAATCCACTTTTGCGCTATTCTGACTGCATTTGTAGCCGCACCTACTCTGAGCTGATCCGCAACAACCCACATATGCAACATATTGTCCGCGTATGTATCTTTTCTGATTCTGCCTACAAAGGTGATGTCTGTATCGGTAGCGGTTACTGGCATAGGGTAGACACCCTCTTGCAGATTATCTAAAACCTCTACATTTTCAAAACTATCTATTGTGGCTCTGACTCTATCTGTATCTACATTCACATCTTGATCAAAAGTGACTGTCACAGCTTCACTATGTGTGCGAAGTATCGGTACTCTGACACAAGTGGCACTCACAGCAAAATTGCTATGCATAATTTTATTGGTCTCGTTGACCATCTTCATCTCTTCTTTTGTATAGTCATTTTCTTGTGGTGTATCAATGTGAGGTATTACATTTAGTGCTATTTGATGCATAAAAGCCTTGTGTTCACTTTTGTCTAACTCAAATGCAAAAAAGCTCTGCATCTGCTTGACTAGCTCCTCGGCTCCAGCTTTGCCTGCACCACTGACCGCTTGATATGTGCTGACATCAACACGTTTAATAGGATATAGATTATCTAATGGCTTGAGAGCTAAAACCATTTGAATTGTGGAGCAGTTGGGGTTGGCTATGATACCAGTATCTCTCCATGCTGCGATATCTTCAGGGTTTACCTCTGGTACAACCAAAGGCACATCTGGGTTCATTCTGAAATGAGATGTATTGTCGATGACAACTGCACCAGCATCTACAGCATATTTGGCATACTCTGCCGATATATCTCCGCCCGCAGAGAAAAATGCTATATCGATATCTCTCCCTTCAAAAACAGTAGATGTGAGCTCTTCGATTTTAAAAGTTCGGCCTTGACACTCTACCTCTATTCCTACGCTATTCTTGCTCGCCAAAGGAAGAAGCTCTCCAAGTGGAAATTCAAGTTCGTCTAAGACTCTAAAAAGCTCTTCTCCTACGGCGCCACTTGCACCTACTACGGCTATGTTGTATTTTCTAGACATTTATTTCCTTTACAGTTCTAGTGGATTATCGGCTTCGACATCTATCAAATCGGGAGTTTCAGCCTCCTCTTTTGGGCATTTTGCGATACTGACAACGGTATCTTTATCCTCAACATCTACCGTCTTGACACCAGATGTGTTACGCCCAGCCTTTCTTATAGACTGCATATCGATACGTATCATCTTGCCAATACTTGTAAGACACATTAGATCTTTGTCCTCCTCGACAAAAACTACACCTACGACATTTCCCGTCTTTGGTGTGATTTTCATTGAGATTACACCTTTTCCTGCTCGACTCTGTTCACGATATTCACTAGCAGTGGTTCGTTTTGAGAGACCCTTTTCGCTTACTATTAGTATCTCATCCTCTTCGTTCTCTATTACAGACGAGCCCGTGACGTAATCATCTTTTATTTTAAATTTAATAGCTGTGACACCACGAGAGACACGACCAATCTCTCTCGTCTCTTCAATTTTAAATCTAATACACTGTCCTAATTTTGTTGCTACAAAGAGCCACTTATCATCAGGCTTGATAATTCTAGCCTCGACTATATGATCATCCTCATCTAGATTGATGGCTTTTATTCCACTGCTTCTGATGTTTGAGTACTCTTCGAGATTAGTCCTCTTGACAATACCGTTTCTTGTGAAAAAGACTAGTGACTTATCACTATTGAAGTCTGTTGTTGGAATGATTGACATAATCTTTTCATCTTTTTGTAGATTGATAAGATTGACTACTGCTTTACCTTTGGCAGCTCTGCTTCCTTCTGGTATGCGGTAGACTTTGAGCCAATATAGTTGACCAAGATCAGTAATAAACATCAAAGTATCATGCGTATTTGAGATAAAGAATCTTTCTATGAAATCATCCTCATATGTGGTTAAGGCTGTTTTTCCTTTGCCGCCGCGACGCTGTTTTTCATACTGTTTTACTGGTACTCTTTTGATATAGCCACGATGCGTAATGGTTACTACCATTGGCTCGTTTGGAATAAGATCTTCTATATCTATGTCATCATAATCATCTACAATCTCTGTACGTCTAGGCATAGGGAACTTCTCTCCCACTTCTATGAGTTCATCTCTGATGATTGCATTGATTTTATCTTCGCTTTTCAAGATCGCTTCTAATTCGGCTATAAGCTCCCTGAGACGTGCCAATTCAGTCTCGATTTTTTCTATCTCGAGACCTGTTAGTCTCCTAAGTCTCATCTCTAATATTGCTTTTGCTTGAATCTCTGAAAGTGAGAATCTCTCCATGAGGTTATCTCTGGCATCAGTGTCATCATTGGAGGCACGGATAATCTTAATAACTTCATCTATGTTGTCCACTGCTATCTTGAGCCCCTCTAGGATATGGGCTCTGGCTCTAGCTTTTTCTAGGTCAAAAATCGTTCGCCTAATTACAACAGTTTTTCTATGCTTTAAAAAGAGGTCAAATAGCTCTAAGAGATTAAATACTTTTGGCTCTTTGTTTGTGATAGCAAGCATGATGATACCAAATGTGACTTGCAACTGTGTAGACTTGAATAGATTGTTCAGGACTATTTCACTCATGGCATCTTTTTTGAGCTCGATATATATTCTCATCCCATCTCTATCAGACTCATCTCTAAAGTCTGCAATACCTTCTATGTGCTTTTCTCTAGTGAGTTGAGCAATGTTTTCTAGCAATCTTGACTTGTTGACCTGATATGGAAGCTCATCAACTATTATTACCTCTTTGCTCCCTTTTTGCTCTATGTGTGTTTTGGCACGAACTTTTATACGTCCTCGTCCAGTACTGTAGGCATCAGTGATTCCTTTTTTTCCAAATATGATACCGCCAGTTGGAAAGTCTGGCCCTTTAACAATCTTCATCATTTCATCTATGGATGAATCAGGGTTATCTATCCTGTGCACTAGAGCCTCAACAAGCTCATCAAGTCTATGCGGAGGGATATTTGTCGCCATACCAACTGCAATACCGCTCGAGCCATTGAGGAGCAAGTTTGGTATCCTGCTTGGAAGAACATCAGGTTCACTCATTGTATCATCATAGTTTGGTACATAGTCAACCGTATCTTTATCTAAGTCCTCTAGAAGCTCTTCAGAGATCTTAGTCATACGAGCTTCGGTGTATCTCATGGCAGCTGCGTTGTCTCCATCTACGGATCCAAAGTTTCCTTGTCCATCTACAAGTGGCGCACTCATAGAGAAATCCTGCGCCATACGCACAAGAGCATCATATACTGCATTGTCACCGTGTGGGTGGTATTTACCGATTACATCACCAACGATACGGGCTGATTTTTTGTATGTTGCTCTGTGTGTAAGATGTAGCTCATTCATGGCGTACAATATTCGCCTATGTACAGGCTTGAGTCCGTCACGAGCATCGGGCAGGGCGCGCCCAATTATAACACTCATTGAATAGTCTAGATAGCTAGCCTTTATACTGTCTTCTATGAGTACTTCGCTGACATTGTCACCATTTTCAAATAAATCAC
>CAYWGB010000028.1:0-9497 GCA_964457825.1 uncultured Campylobacterales bacterium
TGATTGAAAATTATGTTCAAATCCCAGTGCATGACCATCTTGCTTGAGCAATGAATCTAACTCATCTCCACCAACATGTCCAAAAGGAGTATGCCCCAAGTCGTGAGATAGTGCTATAGACTCTGCTAAAGTTTCATTTAACTCTAACATCCTTGATAATGTTCTAGCTATTTGACTAACCTCTAAAGAGTGGGTGAGGCGAGTACGAAAATAGTCTCCTTCGTGATTGATAAAAACTTGCGTCTTGTACTCTAATCTTCTAAAAGAACTACAATGAATAATCCTATCTCTATCCCTAGCATATGCATCTCTAAAATCCTCTTCAAAAGGGTGAAATCTCTCATCAGGTTTCAAATGAATAGTCCTTTAATATAAACTGCTATAATTGTACCTAAAATATACAGTGGGATAAATGATGGATACAGTAGTAGTGCATAATATAGAATATCAAAAGCCAAAAGTTACACTATTGCAACAAAGTGGACTAGGTGTTGCAGAGATTGCGGCTAGAACATGCTATGATAGTTTTGACAATAGCGAAAATGAGTGCATAAAAAATGCAATGAGCCAAATGAACACAGAGGCAATCAATGGCATAACTGATTCTGCTTTACTGGAAAATTTAGCTTGGGTGCACCACCATCACTCCATTATGGAGCATGCAACCTTGAGCTATCTGGTTCAAGGAACTTCTAGAGGTGTACTACAAGAACATGCTAGACACAGAATTCAGGCTATATCAGTCAGAAGCACTAGATATACAATGTCTAGTGTTATCAATGCATTTATTGCTGCTCAAGAGGCTGAAGATCAATTTAAGTTTTTTATAAATCAACTTTTAGAAATGAATTTATTTGTCGTTGCAAATGCAGAATATTTACAAATTGAAATACGAGCTATTTTTGATAAGCTCAGTTACCAACTCTCAAAAGATCCAAATTTCACAAACAATGCCATTGCTAAATCGTCAATACCGTTTCTTACTACTTTCAACAAAGATGCTAAAAGATTATTTGAAGCCTTACAAAATGGTAAAAAAAAGAGGAATGTTGGTGATGGATTCAAACATATTGTCACAGATAACTGGAAGGTAGATATGGTTGTAACCTTCAACCTCAGAAGTTTAAAAAACTACTTTGATTTGCGTGATAGCGGAGCAGCTTGGTTTCAAATACAGTGGCTTGCACAAGAGATGAAAAACGTAACACCAAAAAAATATCTCAAATTAATAGATAAAAAATTCAAAGTTTAGATGCTGCATTTATAATCTATTCATACAAAAATGATAAAATATCTCAAAGGATAATCATGAATATTAAAAAAATTATAGCGATCTCAATCATAACTCATACTCTACTTTTTGGGTTTTCGATTACTCCCACTCAAGCAGCACCCGCGCTCAAAAATGGAGTAAATCAATATGTAACTGGTAACTTTAAGAGATCTGTTGCACAAATATACCAAGCTAATGGCTACAAACTTATGTGGGCTGGTGATGAAAATATACAAAAATTGAGTAATCTAACTGCTGCATTTGATGATACAATGTTTAACTATAGTTACAAAGATTTCAAGACAAACGAAATCATGAATCTCTCGGCTGAGATAGACAGTGGAGTTTATCAAGGTGCTGAGCTTGTCAATATGATGGCAAAACTAGATGTGATGGCAACTAGCTCATATATAAAACTAATATATTTTATTCGTAAAGGAGATGTCGACTGGGCTCTTGTAAAACGAAAATTAAAAAATCTAAAAGATAGCCAGGATGTACATGCTGCTTGGGAGATACACCCTCGTGGAATGCCGTCTGCTGCTAGCATAGTAAACTCTGTCAAAAAAGGTGACATAGATGGATATCTTAAATCATTATTACCACTAAGAGAGCAGTATGAATCACTGATAAATATATTAAATCAATACCAAAGCATGCCAAATACAAATCAGATACCTTATGGTGTAGTCATTAGGCCAGAGATGAATGATGATAGAATTAGACAGATTAAAACCATGCTCATATCTACCGGTGACCTACCACAAGGATCAAAACTTAACAATGAGTATACTCCCGATTTATCAGCTGCAATTTCTAGCTTTAGATCTAGGTTCAATCTCAAGGCTGGTGACTACATTGACAATACAGTCATAAAATATTTAAATACTGGTAAAAACAAATATGTAAGCCGGATAATAACCAATCTCGAAATGCTAAAAGTATATCCTAACCACTTTGAGTCAAATCACATACTAGTAAATATACCAGAGTATAAACTGAGATATTACAAAAATGGAAATGAAGTCATGGAGAGTGAGGTTGTAGTAGGTAGAATCGATAGACCTACCCCAATCTTTAAGGGTAAAATCAAATATCTTGTGTTGAACCCGACATGGACTATCACAGACAACTTAGTAAGAAGGGATTTGATTCCTGTACTTAAAGAAAATCCAAACTATCTCAAAGAACATGATATACATGTTTTTACTTCATATAAAAAAGATGCCAAAGAGGTTCCTTTGGATTTTAATAAATTAAAAAAATATGAGCATAGTAAAAAAGCAATTCCTTATAGATTTGTACAATTTCCTGGAGACAATAATGCGCTAGGTAGAGTTAAATTTATGTTTCCAAATAAATACACTGTCTATCTACATGACACTGACAATAAAACACTCTTCGACTATAGATATAGACCATATAGCTCTGGGTGTGTTAGAGTCAAGTATCCGTTTGAACTTATGAATAACATATTAAGTGATGCTGGCAGTAACTACACCGGATCAAAAGCACAAAGTATCATAAATTCTGGCATTAAGACCACATATGTTAAATTAAAGAAATCTGTGCCTATACACATGATCTACCAAACTGTTAGAGATGTAAATGGACAGACAAAGTTTTTCTTCGATGTTTATATGTATGAACAAATCGTTTGGGAATCGATGGGAAATCACAAACAGAGCACATTCGTTGTGCCAGAGCAGAGATTAACTACCGTTAAAAGAGGGGCATCAAGAATTAGTAACTAATTCTTCCTGACTCTTACTCTTTGAGAGTGTGTAATTGCAACACCCATGGCATCAGTGATATCTAAAGGTTTTATCTCTTTTTTAATACCGAGCAATCTTTTTACCATGAAAGCTACCTGTTCTTTGGTTGCTTTTCCATTACCTGTAACTGCCTTTTTTACTTGAAGTGCTGTATATTCATAAAAATTACCATGAATAAGTATAATTTTTAAAGCTATAGCTCCCCTTGCTTGGGCTAATTTCAAAACCGATTGAGGGTTATGAGCATAAAAAATATCCTCCATTGCTACTTCGTCTATATGATTATTTGTAAAAATAATATCTAAACCCTCTACTATTTCTGATATTTGGTCTTGTAGGTTTTTGGATTTTATTTTTATGACACCTGCTTCTACTAACCTATTTTTACCATTAGCATAATCCAGTACGCAAAAGCCTAAATTTCTACTGCCAGGGTCTATACCTAATATTTTCATTCACACCTTTTTTATTATGTGAATAAAAAATTCACATATGCTTTGTTGCCCTTATTTTAGCTAAACTCGATTAAAATCTAAAAATCTATTCACATATAACTATTAGCGTGATATAATATGTGAAAACTACACATATGATGGATGGAATTATGAGTCTTGGAAACACTATTTTAAGAGAATTAAAAAAAGAGATAAACGAGAGTGAATACAATAGATACATCAAGCCACTAATATATGATGTAGCACGTTCTAGAAGCAATGTAGCAATATTTCACGCTCCTAACGTTATAGTCGCTAAATGGATAAATACAAAATATGCTAAAAAAATATCTCATCTTTTTGAACTTAAAAATGAAATAAAACCAGAAATTAGGATTGAAGTAGGCACTATTAGTAAACAAAGTAACAAAAAAACTCTTATTCAAAATACCCCAAATAGTATCAAAAGTACAAATCTCAACCCATCTTTTACCTTTGAAAGTTTTATAGTTGGAAGCTCAAACCAATTCGCATATACAACAGCACAGAGCGTGGCAGAAAAACCAGGCATGCAATATAATCCTCTATTTATTTATGGTGGTGTTGGTCTAGGAAAAACACATCTGTTGCAGGCTGTTGGAAATCACTATGATAAACAAAATAAAAAAATTATCTATACAACAGCTGAACAGTTTATGAACTCATTCACAGCACACTTAAGATCCCAAACCATGGATAGGTTCAGAGATAAATTTAGAGAGTGTGATTTACTATTAATTGATGATATTCAATTTATTAGCCATAAAGAAGGAACACAAGAAGAGTTCTTTCATACTTTCAACCAACTGCATCAAGACAACAAACAAATAGTAATAGCATCAGATAGACATCCTAAACAGATTGCAGGTTTGGTAGATAGACTTAAGAGCCGTTTTGAATGGGGACTTATGGCTGACATACAGCCACCACAGTTAGAGACAAAAATAGCAATAATAAAGAAAAAATGTGAATTAGATGGCATAGTATTAGAAAATGAAATTATCAATTATATAGCTTCAAATATGGGAAGCAATATAAGGGAAATAGAAGGTACATTGATAAAGCTAAATGCTATGAGTACAATGTTAAATCAAACAATCACACTTGAGTTTACTAAAAATGCCATAAAAGATCAAATCAAAGAAAAAAGAGAAAATATCACTATCGAACAGATTGTAAAAATTGTATCAAAAGATTTAAATATTAAACCATCAGACATAAAATCAAAGAAAAAGACTAGGAATGTAGTAAATGCAAAAAGAATAGTCATCTATCTAGCTCGTAACTTAACACCCAACTCTATGCCACAAATAGCACAGTATGTTGGAGCCAAAGATCATACTGCGATATCTCATGCAATGAAAAAAATTAATGAAATAATAGAGAGTGATGAAAATTTTAAAACCATTCTAGATGATTTTTCTAATAAAATAGAATCCATGACAAACGAAACTGAATAAAAAAAAGATATAATTATCATTAGTGAAAAAATGTGAATATATTTTAAGTTTAATGATAAAATTAAAAGCCCTATACAATGTCATTTAAAAAGTTATTCACATTTTTTAAAGATACTACTACTATGTACTATATTTAATATAAATAAGGAGAAGAAATGAAGATAAAAGCTGACAAACAAGTGATAGAGTCAATACTTATTAACTTGCAACCTTTTTTAGAAAAAAAAGATGCTAGTCAAATAACATCTCATATTTACTTTGCTGCAAATAACGGTAAATGTACTATAAGAGCCACAGATTCTGAAATAGGTCTAGAGATAATTTCAGATAATTTTATTATCGAAGCAGATGGCAGCTTTACTGCTAACGGGAAAAAATTATTAGATATAATCAGGATTCTAAAAGATGGTGAAATAATATTAGAAGTTTTAGAAAATACTCTCTTAATTAAACAAAATCATTCTAAATTTAAACTACCTACATTTGATCCTTCACAATTTCCTGAATTTCCAAGTATTGACACTAAATCTCAGATAAATTTAGATTCTATGAGTCTAATACAAAATCTTAAAAAAATATCACCATCAATAGATACTAATAATCCAAAATTTGAACTTAATGGTGCATTGATTAATATCAGTGAAAAAGGTACAGATTTAGTAGGTACTGATACAAGAAGATTGGCTATAGCATCTATTGAAGGAGAAAATAGTGAAGAACTGTCACTAATTCTTCCTAAAAAAGCTATTCTAGAAATCCAAAAACTATTCTTAGATAAAATTACTATGTATTATGATGAAACGACTTTAATAATTAGTAATGATAACTATTTCTTTTTTACTAGATTAATAAGTGGTAAATTTCCTGATTACCAAAGAATAGTACCAAGTAGCGTCAAATTTGAAATAGAATTACCTAAAAAAGATATGATTGATGCTATTAGGATGATTACAACTATCTCACCTGACATGAAGATATCATTTTTACATGATGGTATAATTTTTAATTCTTTATCATCTGATAATGTAGAAGCAAAAACAGAAATAGAATTAGAAACAGGATTAAGAGACAAAGTAGAAATATCCTTAAATAGTAAATATATATTAGATTTTATTTCACAAATAGATGGCGATAGCTTTACTATAGGATTTAATGAACCAACACTTCCATTTTTAGTAAAAGATAATAACTTTACAACGATTATTATGCCTATAGTTGCATAGTTTAGATATGAGTAAAGATACAAAATACATATTTGTTACAGGTGGAGTATTAAGCTCACTTGGCAAGGGAATAACTGCAGCTAGCGTAGGAACACTATTAAGCTCTTCTGGTTATAAAGTAGGTGTATTAAAACTAGATCCATATATCAACGTTGATCCTGGAACTATGTCACCATTAGAGCACGGTGAGGTATTTGTTACAAAAGATGGTGCTGAAACAGATTTAGATCTAGGGCACTATGAGAGATTTTTAGATACCTCACTAACTCAAAAAAACAATTTTACAACTGGATTGGTTTATAAAACAGTTATAGAAAATGAGAGAAAAGGTAAATACCTAGGTAAAACCATTCAAGTTGTACCTCATATAGTAAACGAGATAAAAGAGCGTATATACAGAGCTGGTGAAAATAAGGATATCTTGATTGTTGAACTTGGTGGTACTACAGGTGATATTGAAGGTTTACCATTTTTAGAGACAATTAGACAGATTAAACATGAGTTACCAAAAAACAGACTCATGAACATACATGTTACCTTGTTACCTTATATTAAAGCAGCAGGAGAATTAAAAACAAAACCAACTCAACACTCTGTTCAAGAACTTAGAAGAATTGGAATAGCTCCACATATGTTAATACTAAGAGCAGAAAAACATGTCACAAGTGATATCAAGAAAAAAATAGCATTTAACTGTGACGTAGATGAAGAATCTGTAATAGTTGCTATGGATGCACCTACCATTTATGAAGTGCCATTGAAATTTTTAGAACAAGATATCTTAGTTCCAATCTGTGCACAGTTAGATCTCAAAAACTGCGAACCACAAATCAATGAGTGGTCAAGCTTAGTTCAAAAGATTATAAATCCATCAGGAAAAATAAAAATAGCATTCGTAGGTAAATATTTAGACCTAAAAGAGTCATATAAGTCTCTTACAGAAGCAATTATTCACTCTGGTGCACATTTAGATAAGCACGTTTCAATAAAATGGATTGATAGCGAAAAGATTGAAGATGAGGGAGTAGAAAAATTATTGTCTGGTGTAGATGGTATTTTAGTTGCTGGTGGATTTGGTAATCGTGGGATAGAAGGCAAAATTGAGGCAGTGAAATATGCTCGAGAAGAAAAAATACCATTTCTGGGTATCTGTCTAGGTATGCAACTTGCTATGGTAGAGTATGCCAGAAATGTAGTAGGGCTTGAAAATGCTAATTCCATGGAGTTTAATGAAGATACTGAGTACCCTATAATCTATTTGATAGATGAATTTATAGATGCTAGTGGAAATAGGCAACTTCGAACGACTACTTCACCACTAGGCGGAACTATGAGACTAGGTGAATATGAATGTGAAACCAAAGAGGGTTCTATACTTCGTAATGCTTATGATTCAAAAATAATATATGAAAGACATAGACATAGGTACGAAGCAAACCCTAAATATAGAGATATGCTAGAAGATAGTGGGATGATGGTTACAGGAGAATCAAATGGTTTGATAGAGGCTGTAGAAGTGACCGACCATCCATGGTTTTTGGGAGTACAGTTTCATCCAGAATTTACATCTAGATTACAGCATCCAAACAAATCTATTTTAGGATTCATAGAGGCCTCAAGCAAATATTCTAGTATGAATGAGTAATATACATAAAATTACAAAAAAAGAGATAGAAAATCTACTCTCTAGTAGATTTGATGACCTCTTATCACTAAAAGATTTACCACACCCCTCGACATTTAAAGATATGGATAAAAGTGTTAGTAGAATTGCTAATGCTATTAAAAATAATGAAAAGATTACCCTTGTTGGTGATTATGATGTAGATGGAGTCATATCAACATCTTTAGTCATCAAATTTTTTGAAGAGCTGGGTATCAAACTCAAATGGATAATTCCAAATAGATTTACAGACGGGTATGGGTTATCTGTTTCATTAATGCCAAAAATAGAAGACTCTGATTTGATCATAACAGTAGACAATGGCATATCTGCATTGCAAGCAGCACAAGAGTGCAAAGAAAATGGAATAGATTTAATCATAACTGATCATCACATAGTCCCTGAACCTGCCCCAGACTCCTATGCCACTATCAACCAAAAGCAATTAGATTGTAATTTTGAGTATCATGATATTTGCGGAGCACAAATCGCATGGTACCTGTGTAGCGCACTAAACCGTGAACTAAACTCGAATATAGATATGAAAAGATATTTATCTATGGTCTCTATCGCTATTATAGCAGATATTATGCCGTTGATACATATAAATAGAGCTATGGTTAAGAGTGGATTAAAGCTACTTTCTAACTCTACCCTACCCTTTGTATTGGCATACAGAGAATATAGGCAAAATAACAGCTTTACAAGCGAAGATATAGCATTTGGGTTAGCTCCATTATTAAATAGTGCTGGCAGATTGGAAGACGCCAGTTTAGCTGTAAGATATATAACAGCTACGAGAATTGATGAAGCAACCGCTTTATTGCTAGAGTTGATAGCATTAAATGAGAGCAGGAAAAACATAGAACAAGAGATTACACTAGAAGCAATTAACCAAGTAAGAAATGAAGAGAAGATAATCGTAGTCTCATCGGGTAATTGGCACGAAGGTGTAGTTGGTATAGTAGCATCAAAATTAAAAGATAAATTTGATAAACCAGCTATTGTGTTAAATTGCAGTAACGGGATTTGTAAAGGTAGCGGAAGAAGTATAGACGGATGTGATTTATTTAGACTGGTGGGGAGTTGTAGAGAAATGCTTGAGAAATTTGGTGGACATAAAGCAGCCATAGGCATGAGTATCAACCAAAACAATATAGCAAAATTTATAGAGATAATAAACAGTAACTATGATGATTACTATCTAGAACCAATAGGTTTAGACGATACTGTTATGGGTGAGTTGTCTTTTGTAGACATTGACTTCGAATTGGTAAATATCATAGAGAGATTTGAACCATATGGCGAGGCGAATAAAAGACCTAAATTTGTTACAAATCATGTAAAAATATTAGCAGTCAAAACAATGGGAAAAGATAAAAATCATCTTAGGTTTACCTTTGAGAACGATAGTGTAGTGCATGAAGGTGTACAGTTTAATACTTTTGAGAAATATGAAGTTGGAGATATTGTGAGTATAGTTTATAAAATTAGTGTAAATCATTTTAGAGGTGAAAGCAACATACAGCTGATGATAGAGAGTATTACAATCACATCCTCTTCTTAGTCCGGCTAGTAGCCTGTGCTTCCAAAGGGTCATCCGGCCAATAATGCTTCTTGTATTTCCCTC
>CAYWGB010000029.1:0-4537 GCA_964457825.1 uncultured Campylobacterales bacterium
ATCAGAGTCATCATTTGGCGATCAGCTCGGTGAAGTTTTCGATATGGACTTCGATATTGGAATATAGTATGAAAATAGAGGGCAAATTCCAAGCACAAAACAGCTCAAGACAACAAAATGCCACGATAGAGATAGATAATGAATCATATCTTTTGCATGTAGACGACACTATAGTCTCAGAAGGAGATCTCGAAAATTTGAGTCTAAATGATAGACTAGGCAAGACTCTCCGAAAAGTTCGACATGAAACAGATGGCTGGGTATTTGTGACCGATGATAATGGTGTGGATAAAATCTATGCCAATCAAAAAAACTTCAAAGCCCGCGTCTATAAGCTAGAGGGTAGTTTTGGACTCTCGATGATCGCCTTGGTCTTTATATCGCTACTCTCATATTTGTTTGTCATGTGGGGAGTGCCAGTCGTGAGTGGAAAGATAGCAAATGCTTTGCCATTAGAGACCAACAAAGCCATAGCCAAAGGTGCACTCGAAAACATGGATAAGTACATGTTGTCAAAAAGCAACATATCCACGCAGAAACAAGAAGAGATAAGAGACCACTTCAATAAAAAAATCCTACCTCTTGTAAAAGATAAACGCCTAGAGTTCAGACTCAATTTTAGAGATTGGCAAATGGGTGGCAAATCTATAGCAAATGCCTTTGCTTTACCATCAGGTGAAATAATCTTAACAGATAAGTTTATTAAGCTTGCATCTAATAATGATGAGCTAGATGCCGTACTATTGCATGAGATTGGTCATGTGGTTCATAGGCATTCACTAGAGAGCATTATTCAAAGTACTTTTATATCTACTTTAACCACTATGGTTATAGGAGACTCCAGTGGAATAGGGGATATAGCTACAGGCATTGGTAGCCTAATGATAAACAGTAAATACTCCAGAAGCCATGAGAGCGAGGCAGATAGGTATGCTTTTGATAAAATGTTGGAAGCCAGCATAGACCCCCACAATTTTACAATCATCATGAATAAGTTGACGTCAGATGATTCAAACAAGAAAAAGAACCAAGATAAAGAAGATGGAATAGATGTGATTGGTTTTTTCTCGTCACATCCACCTACGCCGCTTAGAACAAAAACAGCAGACGCATACAGCAGATGCTTTAAAGAGAAGAGGGCCAAATGTGTAGTAAATTCAGAAGGTATTTTAGATGAAAAATAGATTTATAGTTTTGATATTGATGATAGTAGGGATGACAACAAATTCAAATGCAAAGCAGGTCACTCTATGGGGCACCAGCGTAGATACTCAGATTGTAAAAGATAGAAATTTTACGCGCTTGAGCGATACTAGGATTTATAACGGCGACACCACTATAGAGGGTGACTTGATTTTGGATGTTAATCACAGCAAGGATCATAATGATGCTGACTATTATGATGGAGTCGCTGTAGCTGGAAACCTAACGGTCACAGGCAATATCATCGGGCTCGAGGATGAAGGTTCATATCTCTATGTTAGTGGAAATCTAAGAGCTAAAAATATATTAACCTCTGGATATCGATTTTTGGTCGATGGTAATATTACAGTCGATGAGATAATGATAGAGTCCGAACATTACAACACGCTGCGAACAAACTATCTTAAAGCCAAAGTATTCATCTCTGAGAATATGGATATTCAAACCAATTACGGTGCTATAGATGCAATAGAGATAGATGATGGAACGTCTGTGAGATCCATATCGTCATTACGTAAAGAGATACCTAGTCTCAGTAGCAATAATGATGATGAAGAGACAATCCAAGAGATAGTAGATTTAGTAACATCAGAAAAAAATGAGACAATTTTGTCTGATATACTAGAGGTGACGGGAGATGGTTCGAATCATTTGGAATTATATAAAAAAGGCCCAAATCTACCTCGTGATCTTCTATCCTTTATAAAAAAATATGCAAAAAAAATAAAAATAAACGATAATGATTTAAATAAAAGTTCAGTTACCCTGTCTGATATCACACATATTACTATGTTAGACCTCAGAAAAAATGACCTCGAAAAGATACCATCGTATTTGAGCAGACTAGTCTCCCTCAAAGAGCTATATCTCAATGATAATGAACTCACAAGATTTCCAGAAGTTGCACTAAAATTAACGAACTTGAAAATCTTAAATCTATCTCGAAACAGCCTTAGAGTTATCCCAAAAGATATCGTAAAGTTAAAAAACCTTGAAAAGCTTATAGTATACAAAACAAACTTACTCGCAATCCCCAAGGAGATAGGTCAGCTCAGCAGACTCGAACAGTTAAATATTGGATATACATATGTAAAAGAGCTACCCGATGAACTGTTTGATCTGCCTAGACTAAAGCAATTATGGCTCTATAACTGTAATATTGATAACGAAAAGCTACTCAACGCGCCATTTGCAAAACTGAACTCTCTAGAAGAGATAGATATAGGATCCCTGGCACTTAAAAAGCTTCCCGATCAACTCTATGAATTGCATAATTTAAAAATACTGGAGATATCAGACAACTCACATGATCTCAAAAAGAGCTTAAGATTGGAAAACTTCCCTAATCTTGAGAGTTTAGATCTGTATGGATTAAATCTAAGAAGAGTTCCAAGCGTCATATCTACTATGAACAAGCTAAAGGTACTCAAAATAGGCAAAAATAGACTCTTTGATCTAGGTGATATTGATTTTCCACCACTCGAAGAGCTCTACTTGCAGAATAATTATCTAGATGCTATTCCAGACAATATTGCTCGCATAACTACACTTAAAAAACTTAGTATGTCCAATAATGAAATGGATGAAATCGGCAGCTCACTAGGTATGCTTTCGAATTTAAAATATTTAAACGTCAGCTCTAACACTTTGAGAGATAAGAGCTTTGCTTTTGGTAGTCTATTGAACCTAGAAGAACTAAAGATGAGCAACTGTAAATTGAAAAAGATACCAGAAGAGATTTTGTCACTAACTTCACTGCAAAAACTAAATCTAAATGATAATAAGATTAAAACCATACCAAAAGAGATAGCCAGATTGACAAAACTCACATATCTTGATCTGTCTGAAAATAGTATCGAGACGCTACCTGGGGAGCTGTCTAGACTTGAGAGTTTAGTTGAGCTTGATATTGATGATAATTCACTGGAGAAACCATATGATGGATTAAAAGAGCTTCCGTGGAAGATGCAAAAAATATACCTCGCAAACAGAGGAGAGCGACCCAAGTTTGAAATAATCTACAAAAACTGCACCCCTGAGCTCAATTATGAGTGTAGCAGTATTGTGGATGACTACTATTATGAAGATAACGAAACTAGTGCAAATAAATTAGGAGAAAAGGTTTGTGCTAATGGTTATGGTGGGGCCTGTAGGCATATGGGAAGTAGAAACGATGATGATATTAATATCTCAATAAGGTATTATAAAAAAGGCTGTGATTTAGACGATGAGGATAGCTGCCATGAGCTTGGTGTGCTATACTCAGACGAAAAGCACGATGTAATGGATATTAATAAATCGATACATTATCACAATAAAGCCTGTGAAAACACTCAGCAAGAAAGCTGTACATATTTGGCGCAAGTATATAGGGGTGGCGAGTTGATAAAAAGGGACTACGCAAGAGCCAAAAAAATATATTATGATATGGAAATTGATGATGAGCCAGCAGGTTACATAGGGTTGGGCTCAATGTATCTATATGGTGAAGGAGTATCAAAAGATAGTGCAAAGGCATTAGAGTACTACAAGAGAGCCTGTTGGGCAAAAGGCAACTCCATATGTAAACATATATCTACTGTGATCTACGCTATTATGATTCTCTTTGTGATTGTGATTGTCTTTGTCATATTTATCTTTTTTAGATATATTTTTCGCAAAAAATAGTCTTTTCTCTCTTTGGTGATGTTGTTGGCTTTTGTCAAAATGAAACAAGCACATTAACCTTGTTGTGCTATATTCACTGAAATTTAGATAGGATTTTTATGAAAAAATTATCAGATATTATTTTCTCCATGAAGACAACAATTGTACTATTGGTTGTACTGGGTATTGGAGCTGCTACAGCAACTTTTATAGAGAATGATTTTGGCACATCTAGCGCTAGGGTAGTGGTTTATAATAGTTGGTGGTATGAGCTCGCCCTTATTCTTGCAGGACTCAATCTCGCAGGAGTGATGTATAGACGCAAAATGTGGAATCAAAAAGCTAGGTTCATCTTCCATCTTGGGTTTTTGGTGATACTGGTTGGAGCAGGACTAACTAGGTATACCGGGCAAGAGGGTATCTTGCATATCCGTGAAGGGGAGAGTGAAGATAGGATGCTGAGCGCTGAGACCTATCTGCAGGTGACAATACATGACAAAAACATGAGTTACTACCAAGAGTACAAGCAAGACCTCACAGCTCTAGGCAGTGACAAAAATAGCAGTAGTGCAGCAAGCTCATTTTTGGGCGATATAGCAAATGATTTTAACCATAAGCTGAATTTTGGCAACAAAAGCATAACAGTCTCATATGCTGGTTATAAATACGCCAAAAAAGGCACCTCTTC
>CAYWGB010000029.1:4637-9249 GCA_964457825.1 uncultured Campylobacterales bacterium
AAAGCATAACAGTCTCATATGCTGGTTATAAATACGCCAAAAAAGGCACCTCTTCAATGGGACTACTGTCTGCAAAGGTTTGCTACGGCGAAAAATGCCAAACGCAGAGATTGGTAGGTCAAAGGGGCATGAAAGGTGTAGCCAGGCATTACAAATTCGATGATATCAGCGTCGATGCTGAGTTTGGATCTAGAGTCGTAAAATTGCCATTTAAGGTTAAATTATTAGACTTTAAATTAGAGAGATACCCAGGAAGCATGGCTCCTTCATCATACTCTAGTAAGGTGGAAGTATTGGATGGGGATACTAGTTTTGAGTACGATATATATATGAATCATACCCTAGATTACAAGAGCTATAAATTCTTTCAAAGCTCGTACGATCCAGATGAAAAAGGAACTATATTGAGTGTGAATGATGACCCAGGTAAGTGGCCTACGTACTTGGGGTATCTACTGCTAGCTCTGGGAACGTTTGGGAACTTTTTTGCTAAAAATTCTAGATTTAAAAAGCTTGTAGAGTATATTAAAAGTACAAATCTAGCCATGATGGCAGTTATATTATTTTCAGCTACAAGTTTAGTGCATGCAGAGAGTAAAATGGATGGCTATATCACATCCTTTAGGGAGCATTCATCGCAGAGTGCCGAGAAGTTTGCACATCTGATTGTGCAAGCACCAATGGGTAGAATGGAGCCCATAGATACGCTCAACAAAGAGCTGCTATACAAGATACATGGCAGTAACAGCTTCAGGGGATTAAATTATAATCAAGTTATCATAGGCATGTTGTCCAGTCCAGAGATATGGAGAGATGCCAAGATGATTAGAGTTGTGTCTCCAAAGCTAAAGAAGTTACTTGGTGTTGATAGATCAGAGGATTATGTCTCTTTTTCTGACGCCTTTAGTGACGATAAGTACAAGTTAAAAAGCGCCATGGAGACAGTAAGTCGCATAAGCCCTAATAGTAGGGGAACTTTTGAGAGAGGACTCATCAAACTCGATGAGAAGCTCAATGTCATATATATGATATTTTATGCAAACGCATTCAATATCTATCCACTTCCAGATGGCAAATCAGACAAATGGTACAACCCGCTCGATGCCAATAATAACTTTACAGGCCAAGCAAAAGGTGCAGTACAGATGATGACATCAGGATTGATCGAGAGTTTATCAAAAGGTCAATGGAGTGATGTGGATAAAAATATAGGATACATTGATATGTATCAGCATAAGTTTGGTAGTAAACTTATGCCAGCTAGCAAAATATTAGAGACGGAGATAACTTACAATAGGAGCAATATCTTCCAAAAGCTCATGGTAGCTTATCTTGTTGTTGGTTTTCTGCTTGTGCTCGCAGGCTTTGCACAAGTCTTGTCCAATAGTAAGAGTAAAATTTTTAAACTGATACTTAATGTTACTATTGCTATTTTGAGTCTTCTTTTTGCTGCACACGTATTTGGTCTGGGTATGATATGGTATATTAGTGGACACGCCCCATGGACAAATGCTTATGAGTCGCTACTATACATATCGTGGTCAGCCATGTTTGCTGGGCTGTTGTTTTTTAGGCATTCGATACTGGTTTTGGGAGCGACAGTGATGGTTGCTGGTATATTTATGGCGACAGCTCATATGAGCTATGTAAATCCACAGATTACAAATCTAGTACCAGTATTAAAATCATATTGGTTGACGATACATGTCTCTGTAATTACTGCAAGTTATGGCTTTTTAGGGCTTGGATCCGCAGTAGCCTATTTGGTTGTTGTGCTGTTTATATTCAGAAAAGAGGAGAAGCCTCATCTAGATAAGTCAATATATAGCCTAGTAGCTGTAAGTGAGGCAGCTATGATTATAGGATTGTCTATGTTGACTGTCGGAAACTTTTTAGGTGGTGTATGGGCAAATGAAAGCTGGGGCAGATACTGGGGCTGGGACCCCAAAGAGACCTGGGCATATATATCTATTGTTACCTATGTGGCAGTATTACACTTGAGACTCATCAAGAGTGCAGATACTCCTTTTGTCTTTGCTACTACTGGGTTTTTAGCATTTGCCACTATATTGATGACTTATTTTGGAGTTAACTATTATTTAAGTGGATTGCATTCATATGCAGCAGGGGATCCAATACCGATACCAAATTGGGTCTATTATGTCACAGCTGTTGCGATTATTACGATTATCATAGCTTATCCAAAAAGGAAGCTGGGCAGATTGAAACTAAAGACACCAAAGAGCTAACATTGGAGAGTTTAAATAGAGCCAAGAGAGTTCTAGAACAGAATAATTTATTTCTCACTGGTGGAGCAGGGGTTGGAAAAAGCTATTTAACAAATATCCTAATTACTGACTATCGTAAGGATGGCAAGCAGGTGGTGGCACTAGGCTCCACGGGTGTCAGTGCCGTTAATGTGGGCGGATATACTGTTCATAGTTTTTTTGCCTTTGGTATATCCTCTAATTTCGAAGAGCTTTCTAAACATGACAGATACATTAAATCAAGATTAAAAGAGTTAAAAAAGATACTTAAAGCAACAGACCTTATAGTCATAGATGAGATTAGTATGGTTAGTTGTGATATGCTGGATATGATTCTTTACAGACTCGAAAGCGCTTCATACCAAGGTAAAATAATGCTAGTTGGTGATTTCTATCAGCTACCTCCTGTTGTAAAATCTATACAAAACAACGCTCTTTTTAATGAAATGCTCTACGCATTTGAGAGTGCTGCATGGCAAAAGCTAGCACCAGAGCTCTTGGTACTCAAAGAGATGAAACGTACAACTGACGGAGAGTTCACCCATATCTTATCCAAAGTCAGACGTGGAGTATGTGACAATGAAGTAACAAGCTACATGCTAGATCTATGCAATCATGACAATGTTTATGACAATGACCCCACATATCTGTTCGGACGCAATATAGAAGTAGAGCAGATGAATAAAACCAAGCTCGAGAAGCTAGATGGCGATGAGATTATTTTGTTTGCAAAGATTACCAAGCATACACAGATGAATGAAAAGAGAATAGAGAGCTGGAAGAGACAACTTCCCGTAAGCGAAGAGCTTAGACTGAAAATTGGAGCACCAGTGCTATTTACGGTTAACAAATGGGGTTCTTTTGTTAATGGTGACAGGGGCATAGTTCACAGTATCAAGGATGACCATATCATCATAGAGAAAGATGATAGGTTTATCAGATTAGAGCATCATGAGTTTGACTTGAGTGAATTGCGTACTGATGACAAAGGTGAGCTAAAAGAGGCAAAACTTGTCAGTATGAGCCAGTACCCTGTCAAGCTGGCCTACGCTGTGACGATTCATAAATCACAAGGTATGAGCATAGATAGCTTAGTATGCAATGTTGATTATATATTTGCTCCCAGCCAGTTTTATGTTGCGATATCTAGAGCAACAGACCCAAAGATGCTGAAACTTGATTTTAGCAGAGGAGATATATCACAATATATCGATAGGGTGGTGAGAGTTGATACTCGTGTAGTAAACTATTACGGAACAGATAGATGAGAATAAATATATATGTTATTGATAAAAAGTCAAAACATGATATGTATGCCCCGTTGATAGAGCACTATATAAAATCAGCCAAGCAATTTGCGCAGGTCGAAGTGCTTGAAATCTTTACCAAAGATATATCAAAAGCACAAGATATTTCGGCACAAAAGGCTCAGGAGGAGTACACAAAGGCACTCTCAAAATATATGGATAACGGATACAATATAGCACTTGATCCCTCGTCAAAAACTGTTGATAGTCATGAATTTGCAAGTCTGTTTAAGGATAGGGGAGTTGTAAATATCTTCATTGGTGGTGCATACGGCTTCGAGAGAGCTTTTTTGGATAAATCTAATATCTGTGTTTCATTTGGTAAAATAACACTTTCGCATAAACTGGTAAAGATTGTAGCACTAGAACAGGTGTTTAGGGGATTGAGTATACTCAATTCTCATCCATATCATAAATAGGAGGAGAGTAGGTGACAACCAAGGAACAAAAAGCCTTCAAGGAAGTCTTGTTGGAGAGAAAATCACAAATTTTATCAAACTTTGATGGTGCAATGAAAGAGATGAGAGAGATTAGAAGCATGGAGTTAAATGACGATGCTGACCATGCCTCGGTAGCCGCAGATATGGACAGAGATAATGCTATTATACAAAAGCAAAAAGAGGAATTAAACGATATTGAATTTGCTTTGGGTAAAATAGAAAAAGGCACTTTTGGAATATGTGAGATGTGCGAAGATGAGATAAATATAGAGAGGCTTAAGGTCAAAAATTTTGCAAGATACTGCATAGCATGCCGAGAGATAAACGAAAAAGAAACAAATTAAGGAGAATAAAATGCGTATAGGAATGTATATAGTTACATCATTATTACTGATATTGCTGTTGTCAATGTATGTCTACACAGTTACTGATGGGGTATACAGTCTTGCCCTTTTTGGAGTCAATATTCAGTTACCGATAGCCGCATGGTTTGCCATATCTATGGGGTTATTGCTTGTGGCATCAGTTTTACACATGATGTTTTATGGGGCAAAAGGATTTTTTGCACGAAGAAAATGGACAAGAGATGCAAACGAGA
>CAYWGB010000030.1:0-9202 GCA_964457825.1 uncultured Campylobacterales bacterium
ATTATGGCAAAATGGATGATAGCTCATCACGAAGAGAACTTTTTAAATGTTCACTTTGAAGAGATCTGTGAGATCATGAAAGCTTACGACATTACCTTTTCGCTGGGAGATGGATTGCGTCCAGGCAGTCTTGCGGATGCCAATGATGAGGCACAATTTGCAGAGCTAAAAGAGTTGGGTAGGTTAACCAAAATAGCTTGGAAGCATGATGTGCAAACACTTATAGAGGGTCCAGGTCATGTGCCAATGCATATGATTAAAGAGAACATGGATAAGCAATTGGAGTGGTGCGATGAGGCGCCTTTTTACACGCTTGGCCCACTCACTACAGACATAGCTCCAGGTTATGACCATATCACGTCTGGTATAGGTGCTGCAATGATAGGCTGGTACGGATGTGCAATGCTCTGTTATGTGACTCCAAAGGAGCACTTGGGCCTACCAAATAAAGAAGACGTAAGAGAGGGCTTAATCACATATAAATTAGCAGCTCATGCAGCAGATGTTGCAAAAGGACATCCTGGTGCAAGAGCTAGAGACGATGCGATGAGTTTGGCTAGGTTTGAATTTAGATGGGTCGACCAGTTCAATATTGGGTTAGATCCAGATAAGGCCAGAGAGTACCATGATGAAACTATGCCAATGGATGCCGCCAAAGTAGCGCACTTTTGCTCTATGTGTGGCCCAAAATTTTGCTCAATGAAAATCTCACAAGAGGTTAGGGATTATGCCGATGCCTTAGAGACGGATGTAGAAGATGCAAAACGACAAGGTATGGATGAGATGAGCCAAAAATTTCAGGATATGGGCAGTGAAGTTTATGTAGAGGCTGACAAGATTGGAGATAATTCGTAGAGATGCATATCGCTATTGTTGGTGCTGGACTTGTAGGTAGACTGTTAGCGCTAGAGTTGCTCAAGGATAGCAGTATGCATATAGTTATATATGAAAAAGATACTAAAGATGGAGTAAAAGCTGCTGGCTTTACTGCAGCTGGTATGCTAGCGCCATATGCCGAGCTAGAGACTGCTGAGTCTGTGATATTTGATTTTGGTCATGAGTCCATGGAGTTATGGCCAGATATCTTGAAGCAGATTGGTCTGTTTGATGGGTATCAAAAAAATGGAACTATAATTACAGCTCATCCACAAGACCTCAGTGAGCTAGAACATTTCATAGGAATGCTAAAAAGAAAGATAGACAAAGCAAGTCACATAGAGCTACTAGATAAAGACTCAGCACAAGAGCTAGAGTCTGATGTTCAGGTCAACTCAAAGGCATTCTATATCAAAGATGAAGGCGTGATAGATGCTCAAAGATTTATCGCATTTAGTGGCAACTATCTAAATATGGCTCCCAATGTAGAGTTCAAAGAGTATACACAAGTCGACATGATTGGGCCTGGTATAGTCCATACCTCGGATGGTTCAGATGAATATGACTGGGTATTCGATGCTAGAGGGCTGGGTGCCAAGGAGCATTTCTCTGATTTGCGTGGTGTGCGAGGCGAGGTACTCTGGGTGGAGTCCAATGATGTTGATATCACACGACCCACTAGATTGATGCACCCTAGATACAAGATATACATAGTTCCTCGTGGCAATGGATGCGAAGGGATAGATTTGGATTACTGCAAAGATTGCAAGATGACGGCAAATCAGAGTGGACACAAAAGATATATCATAGGTGCAACAGAGATAGAGAGTGAAGATGTGAGTGATATCTCCGTTCGTTCCAGTATGGAGCTACTCTCTGCTCTATATAGCGTAAACACTAGTTTCGGAGAGGCACGAGTGGTTCATAGCGAGACAAATTGTCGTCCAGCATTCAGAGATAATCTGCCTCGTATTGAAAATAGCAACAGACTAACCAGAATCAATGGACTCTATAGGCATGGATATCTACTGGGCCCCGCCATAGTAAAAAGAGCATTAGAGCAGGGCATAAGGAGCAAATCATGATTAAAGTAACTGTAAATGGTGAGCAGATGGAGTTGCCAAAAGATTTGACAATTCGCGAGATGATAACACGACTGGGCTATACCGATAAATGGTTTGGTGTAGCAGTTAATAGACATTTTGTTCCAAAAGACAAGCATGAGACTATAGTATTGAAAGAGAATGACGATATAGAGATTTTAGCACCAGTAGTAGGAGGATAGATGAGCAAGATGTGGAATATAGGCGGAAAACAACTCACAAGTAGGTTGATGATTGGCTCAGCACTCTATCCATCGCCTGATATAATGCAGCAAGCCATTACTGCTTCTGGTGCACAGATTGTGACTGTATCCTTGCGTAGACAAGGAACCAGTCAAGATTCTGGCGATAGTTTTTGGAGTATCATTCGTGCATTAGGGGTAGAGGTACTTCCCAATACAGCAGGCTGTCACAGCGCTAAAGAGGCGATAACACTGGCGCAGATGGCAAGAGAGGTATTTGAAACAAATTGGATTAAACTGGAGGTCATAGGCAATCAATATAATCTGCAGCCAGACCCATATGAGACGCTCAAAGCTACAGAAATCTTGGCCAAAGATGGATTTGAAGTATTTGCGTATACTACTGATGACTTGGTGGTTGCACAACGATTGGTGGATAGTGGTTGTGATATACTTATGCCATGGGGGTCGCCCATAGGGTCGGGTATGGGTATCATGAATCCATACAATATCAAGTCAATCGTTGAGGCGTTTCCAGATAAAAATGTGATTGTTGATGCAGGTATAGGTAAGCCTTCTGACGCGACTTTGGCGATGGAGTTGGGAGTGGATGGAATCTTGCTAAATTCAGCGATTGCCCTATCACAAGACCCAGTCTCTATGGCAGAAGCATTTAAACTCTCGTTAGAAGGAGGCAAGATAGGATATGACGCTGGAGCTATGAACAAAAGAGAGTTTGCATCACCATCCACACCTGTCTTGGGGACACCGTTTTGGCATGAGTAGAGCAGCATAATCAAAATAAGGGAGTATAAATGAAATTTCCAAATTGCGGAGAGAAGGCGATAGGCTTATATCCAGTAGTAGATAGAGCCAGTAAACTAAAAGAGATATACTTTGCCGGTGTAACTACGGCACAGCTGAGAATAAAAGACTTGACTGGCAACGAACTAAAACGAGAAATCAAAAGGGCCATCGATATAGCAGAGCGTTTTGAAGCTAGACTTTTTGTCAATGACTACTGGCAAGAGGCTATTGAATATAAAGCATACGGTGTACATTTGGGTCAAGAGGATATACAAGATGCCGATATAAAAGCTATATTGGATGCTGGTCTGAGATTGGGTATTAGTACCCACACAACAGGAGAGATTGATATTGCCTTGGATTTTGACCCCTCCTATATAGCTATAGGACCTATTTTTAAAACAAACTCAAAAGAGATGGTTTATGATCCAGTAGGAGTCAATGAGCTGGCAAGATGGTCAAAAAACGCCCCTTGCCCTGTGGTTGCGATAGGAGGCATAAATATAAAAAACATAGACCAAGTTTTGAGCGTAGAGTCTGTAGATGGAGCCTCGATGATACAAGGCATAGAGGATAAAGGCGTAATCTCAAAACATAAATTAATAGAGCTACTAAGAAAGTTTGATGTCAGATAGTACCAAGGCTATCTTGACAATTGCTGGCTCTGATAGTTACGGTGGAGCCGGTATACAGATAGATATCAAGACTGCCAGCGAGCTAGGGGTATATGCTTTTAGCGCTATTACGGCTATCACTTCACAAAACTCGACAGGCGTAAAGTCCGTATATCAAACTCCAGTAGCAGTATTGCGTTCACAAATAGAAGCAACGCTACATGATGTAAATATCGACTCAGTGAAGATAGGCATGCTAAGCAATAGCGAAAATATTAGCGTCGTTGTAGAGCTACTTTCTAGATATAAAATCAAAAATATCATCCTTGATCCAATCATCATGAGCTCTAGCGGAAGAGAGTTGTTGGACTCCAAGGCCATAGAGATTATGAAAAGAGAACTGTTTCCAATAGTAACACTGCTAACACCAAATATTCCAGAATTCGACTATCTCTCAGATTCGACTGAAATTACAACTAAAAATCAGCCCCAAATCCTAAGAGATATGCATCTGGATGCATTGCTTCTAAAGGGAGGACATGATGAGAGCTATACTGAGTCAGTAGATCGTCTCTATGGAGTAAATGGCGATTATCAAGAGTTTACTGCAAATAAGGTCACAACATCTCACACTCATGGAACAGGATGCATACTATCTACTGCAATAGCTACATATCTTGCCAAAGGATACTCGCTTGTGGAGTCTATATCTTTAGCAAAAGAATTTCTCACCATGAAGCTTGAGAGATCTGAATTGAAATTTAACTACAAAGAGTCAAAAACTATGAGAAATGAGTCTATCTTTTAGACTATGATTATAGTATAATTCTGCATGATACGAAAAATATTTAAACCCAAAAAAACAAAAACCAGCAAGATAAATGATAAAATTGATGCCTTTGTGGAAAAATATAATATTCCCAAAGGCTATTTGCATATGAATAGACGACTAATAGTTCGTGGGATATTCATAGGTCTTTTCTGGGGTCTTATACCCATGCCTATGCAGATGCTAGCAGTTGTTTTGACTATGCCACTATTTAAATTTAACGTACCTATTGCCATATCTATGGTATGGCTAAGTAATCCTATTACTATGCCATTCATGTACTATGTTGAGTATTTGACTGGAAATTTCATCCTTGGACTAGATGGTATATCTGATATCAGTTTGAGTCTAGAGTGGTTCAGTGACAACTGGTCAAATATAGCAAAACCGCTATATTTTGGCACAGCTTTTTATATGATGACTGTGCCTATATTGGCATCAAGTATAGTCAACTGGCTATGGATTAAATCTGTTAAAGAGGAGAGAGAGACCAAGAGTAAGTCAAAGCTTTAACTCTGTTCTAACTCCAACGCCAAGCTTTTAGCCCCCTTGAAGTCCGATTTGCCAGTACCTAGTTTTGGTATGCTCTCTACTTTATAAAACGAAGTAGGCACAAATAGAGGATTTAATCCTATGGCTTTTATATCCTCTTTCACTTTTTCTATCTCATCTTCTCCCTCATACAATAAGACTAATCTCTCACCCTTTTTTTCATCAGGTATCGCAGTGATAGCGATTTGAGACTCTTCATCCAAGACTTTTGATATCTCGGTCTCTACAAGCCCTAAGCTTATCATCTCTCCACCGATTTTTGCAAATCTACTATATCTGTCAACAATACTCAAAAAGCCATCAGTATCGATATGACCCTTGTCTCCTGTGATATACCATCTGATACCATCGAGCTCCTTGATGACCATATCTGTTTTTTCAGGCTCACCGATGTAACCTTTCATTATCTGTGTGCCACCTATGAGTATCATTCCATCCTCACCTACAGGCAACTCTTGATAAGTCTCTGGATCTACAATCCTAAAGTTGCTTCCAGGAACAGGTAAACCAATAGTACCCATTTTGTTGCCAACTTGTACCTTCCACGGGTTCTGCATGAGTTTATCAGGGATATTACATCCTGCTACTGGTGTAGTCTCAGTGGTGCCATATCCTTCATATACATATTTTCCAAACTTGGCCTTAAATTGCTCTCTTATCTCATTTGGTAATTTCTCTGCACCTGCCACAACGAGTCTCAAATTTTCAAACATTAGTGGTAGCAATTTTCTATTTTTAGCATAGAGTCTAAAAAATGTTGCTGTTCCAAAAAGTATCGTTGCATGATATTTTGCGGCTATTTTACCAATCCCCACACCATCCGTAGGGTCTGGATGACATGCCACAGGCACCCCTTCTATTAATGGCAATAGTGTGGTTACGGTCAATCCAAACGAGTGGAATATAGGTAGAGTTCCTAGCATCACATCGTCATCTGTAGGGTTAAAGACGGTGACTGTTTGTTTGATATTTCCCATCACGTTTGTGTGTGTTAGCTCGATACCTTTTGGTCTACCTTCGCTTCCGCTAGAAAATAGTATTGCGGCTGTCTTTTGTGGATTATTACCTTTGATAAATAGTTTACTGAGGATAGATGCAGAGAAAAGCTTGACACTCATGAGCATCATCAGTGCCTTTACCTTACTCATCTGCTCTTTGACATCCTCAAGATAAATTATTTTCCGACTCTGCATTAGCTTACTTAAATCGAACCCTTTTGCTGCAGCCCTTGTTATGAACTGTTTTGAGGTGATAATTGTTTTTATTTCTGCTATATCTACAGCATGCATGATGCTCTCTATACCACTGGTGTAGTTGAGGTTGACTATCGTTTTTCCTAGACTTAGTACAGCCATGTTGCCCATGGAGCCAGCAGCAGAAGTAGGTAAAATTAATCCAATATTTTGTTCACCATGCAGTTTTGTTTTGAGCGCACTAGCTATCATAAACGTACCAGTTATGAATCTATCACCACTCAACTCCACACCAGTCGAATCAGATATGCACAGGCCAGCACCTACCTCTTTGGCGCTATGTATCCAAGCCTTCTGTAGTGTGGGTAAACTCTTGGCATAATCATTCCAACTTGAAACCGAGAGGTCAAACACTGCTTTTTTGACTTCATGAGTATCACTGTGGATATCAATAGGAGAACCAAAATGGACATTGATATCACTGTTTTTGCGTCGTTGTAATTTTTTAGATGCATGAGAAAATCTATCCTCCCATAGTCCACGAGTATAAAATGGGACTATGACTGCATCCTTGACATCCTTGCAGGCCATCTCAAATCCTCGTTGAAACTCACCTAGATGACCATTTCTGCTGAGGTATCCCTCTGGAAAAATTGCTACAGTATGACCTTCGTTGAGTGCATCTGTTACCTTTTGAAGAGCCGTTTTACTACCTCTTGTGGATATCGGTATTACTTTGAAAAAGTTCAAAAAAGGTTTAAAGTACCATTTTTCATAGTAGCTTCTATCCATCACGAAACGAATCTGCTTTGGATATGCCATCTGTAAAATCGCCCAATCTAGATATGATATATGGTTACCTAGAAGCAAGATACCTTTGTTGCTGTCTATATTGTCGAGCCCACTTACGCTGAGTTTGTATTTGAAACCTATTATCATCTTGACAATATATCTCACTAGAGATTGTGGTAGCATGACCAGAGTATATCCCATCCCCAAAAATGCGATTGTGGCGACTATGTAAAACAGTACTCCACTGGACATTCCGATATAGCCAGATACTGCGGTGAGTATCAAAAATAGAAACATTAAAACATTTTGCATAAAGTTATTGCCAGCAAGTATCTTGCCCAGCATATCTGTAGGGGTAGCAAACTGTATCAAGGAGTTCAAAGGCACCAAAAATAGTCCGGCAAAAAATCCAAATATAACTAGATCAAACCCTAGCCATACTAGTGAGTGCAGTGATGGTAGCATATATAAACTGACTGCTATGCCCATCGCCCCTAGAGGTATGGTGCCTGTCTCTATGTAGTCTCGACTCATCCTGCCAGCAAATAGTGAGCCCAGTATAATCCCTATACCAGATAGTGAGAGCAACCCTTGCGACACTACTGTATCTGTGATATGCATAGTGCTTTTGAGAAAGTCTCCAAATACTGCTACTACTACTTGAGATATGCCCCAAAATATACTGAGCCCAATGATACTATTCCATACTATATGGTTTTGTTTTATTAGACCTAGGTTGTCCTGTAGATATCTTCCATTTTTGTATGATTTTACGCTGAACGTCATCTGATTTTTTATCTTTACCTCTTTGAATTTTTTGGCCAATCTTTTTGCCAACATATATTCGATAACGCTACCAAGTATCAGGAGGTAGCCTACCGGTGCTACGTATTGAAGTATCTCTGCTGGCATGATAGTTCTGTCTTGGAGTAGTGTTTCGAAAAAGAGTGAATAGAGTACAGCACCAGCGAGGATAGATACGATTGTGACTGCCTGTACCAATGCATTTGCACTTGCTAGCTTGTCATTACCTGCCATCTCTTTGATGAGTCCGTATTTTGCAGGTGAGTAGATCGCACTTTGTGCTGCTAGTACCAATGTCATGCCAAATGCCACCCAGAACCAACCCATATAGTACGATATCAGTATTGCTGTTGTGATAACTATAGCCCATCCTGATGCCACCTCTATGACTTTTGTTTTGGGATATTTATCACTGATGAACCCAGCCGGCGAGAATAAAAATATAAACGGTAACAAAATCAGTGCATTGACAATAGCTGTCAGTACTATCAGTTCTGATCCATCGTATGCCTTGAAAATGGTGTTTTGCAAGATGATTTTATGTCCCAAATCTGTCATAGCATTTAAAAATATAATTAGTATGTATGGTAAGAATCCTGTGATTTTAAATAGTGCTTTCATCTCTTATCTCCTTTTGTTTTCATAGTATTGTGCTACTGTATGCATGTTGTATATGTATGGTTTGAGTTTGAGTATCAGATCAAACAGCATCTCATAATGTCTGCTATCTTCTGTTTGGTTCTGATCAAACATTTTTGCTCCTGTCTCATTTTCTAGTGCAGCGATTTTTTTGGCATCGCTCACATAGCTGTCTATTATGCCCATATCTAAGCCCAGACTAGATGTACTCTGGAGTATGCTTACCATCTCTAGCTCTCTATTGCCATATTTTCCATCTTTTTGGAAGATGTACCCTTTTTTGAGATACTCTTCTAATGTTTGATTGTCGATACCTGTCTCTTGTATAAACTCCTCAGAATTATACTCTTTTGTATTTACCCCTGCTGTCGCAATCTCAAGTGAGTTTATCATCATCTCAAAACTTCCATCTAGATCCATGTTATTACGCTCAAATATAGTTTTTATATCTGCAATTGTATATGAAAAATTACTCTGTAGGTATTTGATAAATTTGATGATGTCCACACAGGCTTCATCATATAGATGCACATTTGGCTTAGGCTTAGAGGGTTCAGGCAGTAGTCCCTCCTTGATATAGTAGAGTATAGTTGATTTGTTCTCACCAGACAGACTGGCCAGCTCTTTCATTTTAATAGCCATCGAGACTCCTTAAATTTTACAAGAGAGTATACACAATTAATTCTTAAAGTGTAGAGTAATGCTTTACATTTATACTATTTTATTTTCATTCTCAACAATTCCCTATTGTACCTCGTCGCATATTGTATTGCTACATCCATTATCTCGGCATATTCATTGTTTAGTAGCA
>CAYWGB010000031.1:0-9149 GCA_964457825.1 uncultured Campylobacterales bacterium
AGCGTACTTCATCTAAAAGCGTGTACTTGGATGAGCGAACAGTGGGATGCACGAGCAGTCCTGAGGGTTTGTCAAAGAGTGCAAAATGTTCTGTCTGAAAAAGCGGTTTTAATCCTTTTGTTGTGGGCTCAAATATCAATACTTCTATGTATCCTGACTGGAGTACTTTACCTTTTTGTAAACGCTTCTTTTTGTGGTCTATTATCCTAGCATTTTTTAATAGCTTATCGGCTAGTGGAGGGGAGAGCTTTACTATATCTATCAAAAAGTCTTCCACCTTTTTACCTGCTATAGTGTCATATTGTTTCAGTATATATGGCAATCATCTACTCCATATCGATTTTGCCACGTAAACGTTTGTTGTTAGCATGTTTTTTCTTTGATTGGAGTCGTCTATTTACAGAGCCTCTTGTGGGTCTAGTGGGGACGCGTCTCTTCTGCGTGACATTTACACTTTTGATGAGTAAACAGAGTCGCTCTAGTGCCTCGCTTCTGTTTTGCTCTTGGCTACGATGCTGTTGAGACTTGATAACGATGATACCCTCTTTGGTGATACGTTTGTCTTTGAGAGTGAGGAGCTTCTCTTTATAAAAGTCTGGCAATGATGAAGAAGCGATGTCAAAACGCAGGTGCATAGCTACAGAGGTTTTGTTCACCTTTTGCCCACCAGAACCCTGTGCTCTTATGGCTTCAAAAGTGATTTCATTCTCATCGAGAGATATGGTATTTGAAATTTTTAGCATAGATGGCTCTTTTTTTAAAAGTATTATATCTTATTTGCAGCCATATTATTTGGAATGTTTATAAATTCTGTGAAGCAGCCAGACTTGCGGATCTCTATATGTAAAATTATGTTAATATGGTACCTTTAAAATAGAGGATAAGAGAAATGAAAATTTTTGCTCTACAGTCGATTGTTGGTGGTTTTTTGGATGAGGATCTTAAAAATTTCAATAAGTTTTTTGATGATTGGTGTGTCCAGTTTGAGTCTCTAGAAGATGCCCAGCTTGTACTGGATACTCTCGAAAATAATGACCATATCAAAATTGTAGAAATCACTCCACTGAGCTATCCAAAATATTTTTTCCCAAAGCTACAGGGTATTATCCATACCACACGAGAGTATGATGGGCAAATCATATGCATCGTAGAGCCGCAGATGGGCGCAAGTTTTCGTATAGCCATATGTGATATGCAGACCAAAAATGTAAGGCTACTCTCCACGAGGTATAAAAGCACACCAGCTGTAGAAGCGGTATTTGCAAATTTGTCTTTTGATTTGTGATGCTAGAGGTAGGTAACGATAATCTTTCAAGTTTTATTTTTCACTAAATTTGATATATTAGGGATATACTATATGAAGATGGAGTTAATTGTGACTCCAATTACATCAACTATTGATGATAGAGTCAAGATTTAGTAGGTGTATTTCAGATTTTTATTTCTAAGCTTAAAGGTGTTTCTTTGGAAATTGAAACAGAAGATAGAGCAGCGATGAAAGATATAGCCAGTGGTGAAGCTATAAAAAATGCCAGACTAGATGCCTTTAAAATATTCTTGGGAAATTGTATCGAATGTGGTACCGATACTTAGTGAATGTTGGATTGCATGAAGATCTGAGACATGCAGTCTCAAAAGTTTACTATTTTCTTTAATGTATTTGAGAGTCTAGATTTTGCTCTGCTGTTTGGTAGCTCTTTGCCTGGTTCTGTAGTGGTGATGATAGTTCTAGATAGTGGGTATTTACTCCAGTCATTCATCCTAATCCCCCAGTATGTGTGCATGATGACGGGCTCATTTTTATATCTGCCTAGATATAGAGTGATGTGTCCGGGGACATACAGAAGGCTCTGGAATGGTTTGGCATATTTAAGAATGGCATCTTTTTTTGCTCTACCTTTTAAGTGCTTGATATTGATGGAGTGGCCGGCTTTTGCCTGCGTGGCAGAGTTTCTCCCTAGAAAAATACCAAAACAAGACATGAAGTCTCTGGTAGTAGCAGAGCAGTCTCTGGTCTGTAATTTCCCGCCCCATCCGTATGGTTCGTTATAGAACTCTTTTGAGACAGAGGCTACATTTTTGGCATTGAGTCTGAGTGGTTTTTTCTGTGCCAATGTTGTAGATGGTATTGAGATATATCTGAAAAGTGCCTTGCCACTAGGTCTCCTTTGAGCGACTAATAGATGTTTTCTATCAGTAGAGTAGGGAAAAATACTGCCTAGTTTAACCAAAGAGATGCCTATATTCTGACTATTGACTAGCCCCAAATCATCCTTGATAGTGACAGCATACTGTTTGGTTTGGAATTTTTGCATAAAGCTTTTATCTACCAAAGCTATATCTCTGAGTCTAACCCAGCCAAAAGCGTGCGCAGCTTTAGCAAAGGCCCACTTTTTATCTATGGAGTAGTGCGATATGTAGAGTGGGGTGTTAATATGTAGTTCACTGTTTTGATTGTAGTCAAATGGGAAAGCTTCAGTGCTTTTATATGGATCTCTGTATATTGGTGTCATTGTCGGGAAAGCTCTGAGATTTGTATGCACTACTGATATGGCATGGGTATTGACAGTCTCCAATGCATCAAAATTTGAGTTTCTCACCCACCATTGCCAAGATTTGGCAGATATGAGATTTTTGTATCCATCATATGTTTTACGTTTTTGGACAAACCTGATTTGCCATATGAGGTCTGCTTTGGGCTGATGCATGGATTGATAATGCCATACACTAAAATATCGAGCGTTATATTTTTTGTCATAAGCGAGCTGCTTGGATAGAGACATTGGTTTTATCTGTTTGGCATAGAAAGATGTATCTTGCGGAATATTTCTCATGTCAGCTACTGTTTTCTTGGATAGTGTATCTATCTTGCTGGGAGCTCTTCGACTAGGGATAAGTTTGTAATCTGCATACAGATAGCCGCTTATCATGACAAGTAATAGAAATCTCTTCATTATGCCTCTTTTCATCTTCTGCTCCTGTGTGGTTGCAGGCTTCGCTTGGCTATCTCCTCTAGAAATGATGTTGCATATGAGCCCTTGGGAAGCTCAAATTCAACTGTGAGCGATTGGCTATCTTGGTCATAGTTGCAAGTGGAATTTTCTGGCCATATCCATGCAAAACGTCTATCGCCTCTGAGAGAGAGAAGCTCATCATCGTCAAAAGGCTCTTCGAGGTGTCTCGCATCGCTGTATGCTCTGGATGCTCTGTCTCCGGGTAGTAGACCCGTAGGGGATAGTATCTTTTTGTTAAATTCATGAGAGGAGCTTAGCATATCTGTACAGGTGGTTGATTTGCCGTATGGGTAGCTAGAGAGCATCTCACCAATAAATAGTTTGAAAAACTGTGGTTGTTTAATAAGTTGCGTGACTAGGCCTGCAGGGTATGATAAGGCGGATACAATCTTGTTAATATCTTGGTTACTGGAGGCTATGATGGAACTGATATTAACTCTGTGAGATAGCCAGCTATTAAAAAGGTGACTCTGATAGGATGAGACTAGTAGCTTCTCTTTGGCACCCTTGAGTCGTTTTGCACTATGTGCGATCTCTTTGCCTTGCTCCCAACTCTTGCCGTCCTCTCCAAAGCGTTGGTATCCGAAGTAGTTAGGGAAGCCATCACTACTTATCTTCTCCATGATTTGCTCAAATTCAGAGGCATTCTTATTATCTATATTTTTTAATATAATTTTAAACTGATTGCCCTTAAGTTGCCCAACTTTGATGGGTAGGTGAGTATAGTCTGTGGAGAGTATATCTATGCGATCAGTATTGATGTTTTTCAACATCGGCTCATATTTTTTTGGTATTGTAATGAACTGTGAAGTAGTTGCATTTTTATCTTTTAGTCCGGCATATCCAACATCTCGATCATCGGCGCCAGTAGCCTGTTTGATGACATGTATTAGCCTCCATGTACTTAAATCATATTTTTTAATATGCATATAGAGAAAGTTTCCTCTGCCACTTGCTTTGAATAGCGGGATCTCTTGTACATGAAATCTCTGTGCATCTTGTGTAAAATTGAACTCAATGGGAGTGTGTTTGTAGGCGTATTTTTTCATGATGGTATTGTATCTTTTAATGTCAAACGAAAGTAGAAATCAGATATTATTTGCGATAAATAACTACAATGGAGCTTTGCTTGAAGAGAGGAATTTTACTTCTAAACATGGGTGGACCTAACAACTTGGATGAAGTGGAGATGTTTTTACGCAATATGTTTGCAGATAAGTATATATTACAGACCAATCTATTGACGCGCAGACTTGTTAGAGCTATTATCGTAAAAAAGAGATTAAATGAGGCAAAGGCAAACTATGAGATGATTGGTGGCAAATCTCCATTGAGTGAGATATCCTATAGTTTGGCACAGAGAGTGGAGGGTGCCAGCGGTATCATGACAAGACTCGCTATGAGATACGTCCCGCCATTTGCATCAGAGGCTTTGCAGGAATTTCAACAAAATGGAGTCGATGAGATTTTACTGTTCCCTATGTATCCGCAATACTCGACTACTACAACGCTCTCTTCGGTAGAGGATGTTAGGCGCAGATGCAAAGAGATCGATTACACTCCTGAGCTTATTGAGGTTGGGCCATATTATAATGACAAGGGTTATGTGGAGATTCAGGTACAGAAGATTTTGCAAGCGCTCGGTGAAAAGAGTGCATCCCAATTCGATTTAATATTGTCTGCTCATGGATTGCCGGTTAGCATCATTAAGTCCGGTGATCCTTATCAAAAGCATGTGGAGGAGAATGTGCGCCAGATTGAAAAGTGCCTGAGAGATAAAAATATTATATTTAAAAATATTAAATTGGCTTATCAGTCCAAAGTTGGTGCAGGGGAGTGGCTTGAGCCCAGCTTGGCAGGAGTATTGAGAAGACCTGAAAATATGAATGTTTTGATATTTCCACTAGCGTTTAGTGTAGATAATTCAGAGACCATATTTGAGCTAGATATTGAGCATAGAGATATCGCAGACAAGATAGGGTATGATGAATATCTGGTTAGTAGATGTCCAAATGATGGTGAAGATTTTGCATCATTTATTGCTGAAAAGTGCACATCGTTATAGATATGTATACCATAAGTGATAGTTGCAGTGCAAAAGTGGAGGTAAAAGGGTCAAAATTTTTATCTTATTTGGTAAAAATGGAAGTTTTTGAGACTATTCATGAGACCTTAAAAGATGAACATCCTAAGGCATCTCATATCGTGTACGCATATAGATTTCCAAACGAGTTTGGCCAGATTGTTGAAAATAGCAGTGATGATGGTGAGCCAAAAGGTGCAGCCTCTACGCCTATGCTGAATGTACTAAGGGGAGAGAACTTGGTGGATATTGGGTTGTTGATAGTGCGATATTTTGGAGGTACAAAGCTAGGTATAGGAGGCATGATACGAGCCTATGGTTTGGCAGCAAAAGAGGCTATAGCCGCAGCAGATATAAGGAAATATGAGTTACTTGAAGAGCTCTCCTTTTCTACACCGTATGCTATAGTGCAAAGAGTGGAGTATCTCGTACAGAAGATAGGTATGAGTATTATCAAGAGAGAGTTTGCCAATAATATAGTTGAGTGGAGTGTGGGTGCAAATATGGAAAAATTGGTGGAGTTTAAAGATATGCTAGGGAGGGACGCTAAATGGAGTGTTTGATATGTCACAACAAAACAGAAGAGCATGAGGATATTAAACTTAATATTAAAACATATAAATGCAATAAGTGTCAATATATTTTCAAAGATCCGAAATCTTTTTGGACTCTTGATGAGCAGAAAAATAGATATGATTTGCACCAAAACTACCCTGATGATTTTGGATACCAGGAATATTTTCGCAGCTTTATAGATTTTGTTGACCCAAATAGAGATAAGATTCGTAATGTACTAGATTTTGGGTCAGGAGAGAGTACGCTATTGGCAAATATGCTCTCAAAAATGGGTTTTAAAACTATATCTTTTGATCCGATATATCATCCGTCAATACAATATCAAAAACAAAAATATGACCTAATAACATCAGTAGAGGTTTTCGAGCATCTACATAATCCTCATGAGGTCTTTACTCATTTGATTTCACTTCTTAACTCCGGTGGAGTACTAGCCTTGCGTACAGAGTTTGCACCGCAGACTATGGAGGAGTATTTCAGATGGTACTATAGGCTTGATCCAACTCATATAGGCTTTTTTTCACTAAATAGTATAGAGTATCTGGCAAAATCTCACGGCTACAAATGCATAAAAGATAATGCGAAAAATATGATACTGATTTCTATGGGTAGCTAGTTCATGAAATATCACACTCGGAGTATGGATACAAAATATTATAATATTTGGGTATAATTCATCACTAGAGAATAGCAACTCTAATAATAATTTATAAACAAAAGGATAAAAGATGGCAAAAAAAGAGGAAGTTTCAAAAAAAGTATCAGACGCAGCCAAAGAGACATCAGCAAAAGCAGGAAATCTTTGGAGTAAGATATTAGGATTTTTAGACCCAATTACATCAGTAATTGGTGACTTTGTAGTAGAGTCTGGCAAGGTAATTGTGACACTCTCAGTATTGATAGGACTTGTATCTGTGGTTATTGGTGGTCTTGCAGACATGGGCAATGTAGGATTTTTCACAGGACTTAGCAGTATCTTTCATAACGCTATAGATGTAGTAATGGGTGGCTTGACTATCTTGGTACTTATAGCAATCAAAGAAAACACAGACAAAAAATAAAATATTCTTCATGCTGGGCATCTCTGTCTGGCATTACCATATAATTTCAGCATAATTTTCATCCGTTATCTACCCGTTAATCGTACAGGACTATAATATATCAATTCTTGATTATAAAAAGGTTGGAATATGCAACAGAATAAAATTAGATCTAATGGTTCATGTTTGGGTGTTTGGTTTTTGCTTTTTTTGGTGCCAGCACTTTTTATAGTGGGTTTGGTGTTGGGATATATGGGGGCTATTCAGTTTAAAGTGGGTATCCATACACTAGTGACGATATCATCTATTTTTCTTATATATCTATTTTTTATCAGGCACAATGCGAGCTATACCGCATGCAAGATCAAGCATAGCGCCGAACAGATAGAGAGTGATTTGCGTGGTGCTCTTGATGCTAACAGTTTGACCATCATGGGGGAGACGAAATCTACTTTGGGTATCTTGGATTATCTAAGTAGCTATACTAAAGGGACCAGGGATGATAATTATGCCAAAGTTGCTTCATCTGTTTTTCCTATGCTTGGAATACTTGGCACTTTTATAGCCATTGCCATATCAATGCCAGATTTCTCAGCCTCTAGCAGTCAAAACCTCGACAAGGAAATATCACTCTTATTATCTGGTATCGGCACTGCATTTTATGCTTCTATCTATGGTATCTTTTTGTCGTTATGGTGGACATTTTTTGAGCGTATCGGCTTGACTAAGATAGAAAAAATAGGTCAGAGATTAGAAGAGATATATAGCGGCTATGTATGGAGCGATAGTGAACTAGTCAAGCATGAACATATGCAAGCAGAGCTTAAAGACCAAAAGCTTGTAGATGCGTTAAGGGATACATTCAACCTAGACCTCATTAGAGAGCTTGGCGAACAAAATATCAGTAACTATAAGAGAGTAGTACAAGAGACCACAAACCAGTTTGAAAAAATGACAGAGCATATGACGAGAGCCTCTTTGGAGCTGGCTGAAACAGCGCAGAGAATCGATTCCAAAAAGGATATACTACTTGCTGGGGAGAGATTGAGTGGAGATATAGATAAATTTACCCATGGTGTCGATCAGCTTAGTAATGGCTTTAGCCATTTTAATAGTAGTGTCGAGAGGACATTTGAAAAAATCGATTATGAGCTTGCGTCCGCTGTACACAAACTAGGTCAAATGGGAGAGATGATTTTGACACAAAAAAGTAAAGAGTCATAGAGATGTTCAGGGCTAGAAGCGGAGAGTCGGAGAGTAACTTTTGGATCTCATATGCTGACTTGATGGCAGGCTTGCTATTTGTCTTTATACTCCTAATAGGTGCTATTGTTTCGAAGTCAATTTTAATCAGAGAAGATTTAACCAAGACTAGCGCTAGCTTGAATATGGCTTCTGAGAGAATCATGACACAAGAGCAGAACCTGACTCTAAAGAGTGATGAGATTGCGAAGCTTAGAGTGCTGATAGCCTCCATTAAATTAGATAAAGAGACTCTATCTAAAAAGCTTAATGCCATCAACTCAGAGCTTAAAAAGACACGAGCTGATTTAAATCAGACTGTCGTAGCGCTTAATGATAGCAACCATAGCCTATCTATAGCTACCAAGAAAAATAATTCGCTAGCGGGTGATATATTGAAACTGACCCAAGAGGTTGCAGATGCCAAAAAGAACATAGAACTCAAAGAGAGTGAAGCGGATAAAAGTAATATTAAGATATCTGAACTGTTTGCGGTCATCGAAAAAGATAAGAGTAAATATGAGGATGTTTTGTCAAAGCTTAGAAGTCAGAAAGCCAAGATAAAATCTCTCACAGGCATTAATCTAAAAGTTATCGAGAGACTTAAAAAAAACCTCGGAGAGAAAATAGATATAGACAAAAATAGTGGCGCATTAAGATTATCCTCAAACATACTCTTTGACAAGGGAAGTGCTGTACTGAGACCTGATGCTAACGCTAGCATAAAGAAGAGCTTTGATGGATATATCACTGCACTTCTTGGTGACAACGAGATTAAGCCTCACCTAGACAAAATTATCATAGAGGGTCATACTGATAGCGATGGCTCTTATATGTATAATATGAGGCTTTCGCAAGAGAGAGCATTGGCTGTAATGAGCTATCTCTCTACTCTGCCTGTGACTAAAAAATATGGCTTGAAAAAATATCTGGTGGCAAGCGGTCGTGGCTATGAGGATATTATCAAAAAAAAGGGAGTTGAAGATAAGGATGCCTCTCGGAGAATAGAGATTAAATTTGATCTAAAAAATCAAGACGCCATGCAAGAGATAGAGAAGATATTAGATTATGATAAGCAATAGAGTGCAAACCAGACTGTCAAAAGCCAATGATGAACTGGATGAAAGATTACGAAGAATACGAGTGATACACAGAAGAGAATGTGAGGGTATTTTCTGCCCGATCAAACGGATA
>CAYWGB010000032.1:0-8921 GCA_964457825.1 uncultured Campylobacterales bacterium
AACTATACAGACTAGAATGGTAAGAAAAATCATATTACAATACGCTTAAGTATCTGATAGTTCTTTGAAAAAACTGCTCCCACTCCCACTAAAGAACCAACTATGCATCTCAAGTTCTCTTAGCTTGGGGCATGTTAAAAGGGCAGCAGGATAGAGGTCATTTAGTCTTGCTGGATCACCTATTTTGGATAGCAGTGTTTTTGAGTCGATATGCTCCCACTCAGTATAATCGTCCGGATTTATATTTTGAAGTAAATGTTTGCGGAAGCTTTTGTAGACAAGCGCAGTGTCGCATGATATGCCACTAGGTGTAATAATTTCTAGCTCTAGAGGCTTTTCGTCAAAAGGCTCCACTATCTCTCCGAATCCTTTAATGTTAGCACTGGAGTAGTCGTAGATAAAAAATGGCACATCGGCACCAACTCTGCTGCCTAGTCTAGCCAAATCGTCTATGTCTATGCCCAATTTGCATACTTGATTTGCCAATTTCATGAAAGCTGCAGCATCAGAACTACCTCCTCCGAGGCCAGCTTGAGATGGAATATTTTTCTCAACTACAATTTTGTGAGTCTGGAAAAACTTTTTGAGCCTAGTGTTACCGGTATGCATCATTAACGCTTGATAGGCCTTGTAGATTGTATTGTGCCTAGTTGGTACATTGCCGCAGCCCTCTATAGTAAAATCATCATTTATTGAAGGAGCGAATATTATTGAATCATAGAGGGTATTGACCATCATAAATCTAGATAACAGAGTATGGTATCCATCTTTAAAACCAGTAATCTTTAAAAATATATTGACTTTGGCATATGCTTTTATCTTCATGACACTCCTTTAATGATAGAACTATATCATACAATTCCAAATTTTGAAATATGGTCTCTTTTATTCAAATTTGATATAATCTAGAAATATTGATGTAAAGGAGCGTTCTATGGCATACTTTGATGATGCAGTTGCAGGCAGTGAGGTGTACGGTATGATATTTGGTGCTGGAGTGATTACAGAGGTTCTGCCTGATAGTTTCTATTCGATTATTGTCTGTTTTGACAATTCATATCAAGTGCCATACACAGATGAAGGAATTCCTAGTTGGGGTAGTTTTGATGTTCAAACAGTTTATTATAAAGAAGATATAGATTTGACCAAGAGAGATTTTTCTCCAGTTGAAAATATATTGGATCCAGAAAGTATTATTAGATTAAGGCATGAAAAGATGCTTGAGATGAGATTGCCATCAGGTATATGGTGTGATGTAGCACATGCAGAGATAGAGTATGTTCAAGATAGTTTAGAAAAAAAGCTTTACCACATGTTTCGACCCAAAAAAGGTTAGGGTAGAGATAACTTACATCATCATCCCGCCATTGACTTTGAGGGTCTCCCCTGTAATATAGCTAGAGTTATCAGATAGCAAAAATGCAACCGCATCTGCTACCTCAGAAGAGTCTCCAAATCTACCCAAAGGTATTTTGGACGTGAAAGCTTCTTTGATATCATCTGCTAATACATCCGTCATTTCGGTGGATATGAATCCTGGTGTCAAGGTGTTAAATCTGATACCTCTAGAGCCTGCCTCTTGAGCAAAACTCTTAGTCATGGCAATTGTCCCACCTTTGCTGGCTGAATAGTTTGTCTGTCCTGCATTTCCAGTCTCTCCGACTATGGAAGCGATATTAACAACAGACCCAAATCTCTTTTTGCTCATGGTCTTAATAGCTTCTCTGCATCCTATGAAGGATGATTTTAGATTAGCATTTATAACATCTGTAAAATCGTCTATTTTCATCCTCATGGCTAATTTATCTTTAGTAATTCCAGCATTGTTCACCAGATAAGAGAGTCCTCCATCTTCTTGCACGATTTTTTTTACAGCATTTATGAAATCATCTTCGACACTTACGTCAAATCCAATAATATCAGCCTGTCCACCTGATTCAATGATTAACTTTTGGACTGCCAGTGCCTCATCTTTCCCAGATCGATAATTGATCCATACCTTCAAGCCGCGTTTGGCAAGATTATGAGCAATCTGGGCTCCTATTCCTCTACTGCTACCTGTAACTAGTACATTTGTTCCTGTAAATTTCATGATTGACCTTTGATTGGTATTTATGTGACTATTGTAGCATAAATGCTTTTACGGAATAGCTGGTTTTGTTGCTGCTGTTTGTGTATTTTGCCCTAAAAACATCATACCTATACCCATAGCAATAAATAACGTGCCCGAGAATTTGAAAAATATTTCTACTCTTTTCTTGTTTTCAAGCCATGATTTTGCATTAGAAGAGACCCATCCATAGAACATTAAAGAGGCAAAAGATATGGCAAGAAATGTTAACGTCATGATAAGAAACTGTGGCAATATATTTGTGTGTTGATCCATAAATAGAGGAAAAATAGCGGTAAAAAATAAAATTGGTTTTGGATTTGTAATAGCTAGAAGAAAACCTTTTTTGAAGATATTGAATTTATTATAAGTTGTAGCCTTTTTCTCATTCTTCAGCATAATGTCATTTGATTTACTATTTATGATTTGCTTGAATCCTAGATAGATTAGATATCCTGTGCCGACAAACTTCAAAACAGTAAAGAATATAGTCGATGCCTGTAGCATAGCACCAACGCCCAAAATTGAAATAGTGGACAATATAAAAAGTCCCAATATGTTACCAAGAGTAGATAGAAAGACAGCTCTAGTGTTCAAATTGATCCCATTGGTTATAGCCAACAATACTGCTGCTCCTGGGCTTATGATCGTAAAAAATGCAATAACAACATATCCAAAATATAAGTGTGTCTCTATTTGTGCTTCCTTAAAAAAGTGGCTTATCCATTTGTGGTGGAATTTCTAGGTTCATAAGTTTTAGAATTGTGGGTGCGATATTGTTTAGTCCGCCACCACTGTTTAACTTTGTTACCTTGTCACTGATAACATAGCACCACACATCCCCAACAGTATGGTTTGTTAAAATATTTCCGTCGATATCTTTCATCTCTTCACAATTTCCGTGATCTGATGTAAGTAAGATATCATAGTCCAACTGTTGTGCTTTTGTGATGATTTTGTCTAGTTGCGTATCGACAGTGTTGACAGCTAAACAAGCAGCCTCATAATTGCCGGTGTGCCCAACCATGTCACCATTTGCGAAATTAACAACAATGAAATCATAGCTTTTCTCCATTGCACCTGTAACAGCTTGTGTTACTTGGGCCGCTGACATTTCTGGCTTCAAGTCATATGTTGCCACATCTGGACTCGGTATTAGAACCCTATCTTCACCTTGTGCGGGCTCTTCTGTGCCACCATTAAAGAAAAATGTAACATGAGCATATTTTTCTGTCTCAGCAGTATGAAATTGGGTGAGATTGGCATTACTTATGACTTGAGATAAAGTATTCTCGGGTGCTATTTTTGGAAACATAACAGGATATTTGAAATTGTCATCGTATTTTGTCATTGTGGCAATCCGCAGTGATATCCTCTCTCGATGAAATCCACTAAATTCTTTGTCTCCGAGTGCTTGAGTGATTTCTCTGACTCTATCAGACCTAAAGTTTGTAATGATTACGCTATCTCCATTTTGCATACCTTTATAGTCTCCGAAGGCAACGGGAAGCATAAATTCATCTGTGAGTGCATTGTCGTAACTTTCTTGAATATATTGTTGATGGGTTTGTGTGGTGGCTGGTGTGGCATTGGCTATCGCATTGTATCCCAGCTCCACTCTTTCCCATCGATTGTCCCTGTCCATTGTGTAATATCTACCGGATATAGTAGCTATAGAGATATCTTTGTTGCAAATTGCCTCTATTTGTTCAATATACTGTACGGCACTTTTGGGGCTGACATCACGGCCATCAGTGATGAGATGAAGATAGACTCTTTTGCCTGCATTCTGGAGAATCGTTGCTAGTGATATAGTGTGGCTTATATGCGAGTGGACTCCTCCATCACTTAGTAGACCTATTAAATGCACTATGGTGGAGTCCTGAATCGTATCGTCTAAGGCACTATTGCTTGCCAAGGATCCATCTTCTGATGCCAAATTGATTTTAACTAGATCTTGATATAGTATTCTGCCACTACCTATGGTCATATGTCCTATTCTGAGTTTCCCATTTGTCCATCTGGCAGTCCAACACTTGCTCCATATGTATGGATGAGTGCTTTAGGAGTCTGCTCCATAAGTTTGTCATATGTCGGCTTCTTTGCATCTTTAAAAGCATTGCAGATGCTATCTGGCTTGCAACCTATGCCGTCGGTAATAATCAATATAGTTTTTTGAATATCATGTTTCATTATCAGATGCCTTCTAATTTTATATAATTATTGTAAAATACTGTAAAATTATATCAAAAGAGAGCTATGCTTTACTACTTACATAATATTTTAGATATGAGACTATTGGGTTATATTTCGGTTCGGGCTGGAATATCATTTTTTATTGCATTTTTATTAACTATGTATTTGATGCCAAGATTTATGCGATGGGCATCACGTAAAAATGCAAAACAACCTATCAACAAATATGTACCTGCTCATGAATCCAAGACAAATACATCGACAATGGGTGGTGCTGTCTTTGTTGCCAGTACGGTGGTTGCGACATTAATAAGTGCAAAACTTGATAACTGGTACGTTATAGCAGGGCTCATGACACTTGTCGGATTTGCACTAGTCGGATTTAAAGATGATGTAGGCAAAGTGCTTTCTGGTGACAACCTTGAAGGACTTAGCGCAAGAGGAAAGTTTCTTTTGCAGGTTGGGGTATCAATTGCAATATCAACGATTTTGATTTATGTGGCTGATTTTCCGACAGAATTTTATGTCCCATTTATGAAATCCCCACTTTTTGATATGGGGTATTGGGCGATACCATTTTGGACTATTGTTATGGTGGCCACTAGTAATGCGGTGAATCTAACGGATGGACTGGATGGACTAGCTACGGTACCAACCATTATTGCACTGGGTACCTTGGGAGTTATAGTTTATCTATCAGGACATGCTATCTTTGCTGATTACCTACTCTTGCCAAACATAAAGGGAGCTGGAGAGGTGCTCATAATATCATCAGGGTTATCTGGCGCCTTACTGGCGTTTTTATGGTACAACTGTTATCCTGCAGAAGTTTTTATGGGGGATACTGGATCCTTATCTATAGGGGCATTCTTGGGATACATGGCGATAATAGGCAAGAGTGAAGTACTCTTAGTACTTGTGGGTATTATTTTTGTTATTGAAACAGTCTCTGTAATACTGCAAGTAGGTAGCTTCAAAGTTCGTAAAAAACGAGTATTTTTGATGGCACCTATACATCATCATTATGAGATGAAAAAATGGCCCGAAAATAAGATTATAGTAAGATTTTGGATGATAGCTTTCTTAGCCAATTTACTTGCGTTAATTACTCTGAAAATCAGATAAATTTTATGAAAAAGACTCCTCAAAAGCCAACACTGTTTGGGTATGGGCTGACTACTAAGGCTATAGCTCATAGTCTTGGGGGCGATTGTATTTTTTATGACGATAAATGTCAAGAGAGTTATGAGGATGAGCATGGAAACACAATCTATCCATCTGACTTATTTGATGCTAATGCAAGTATATTAGAGGTCACTACTCCAAGTCTGCCGCCAGATCATCCACTAATACAAAAAGCAAATAACCTAAAAAGTGAGTATGACTATATATTGGGCGCATTAAATAATGCTCCTTTAAATATATGGATTAGTGGGACAAATGGGAAAACAACCACGACCCAAATGTTGACTCATTTGCTTGAAAGTAGGGGTGCTGTGTATGGTGGTAATATTGGGATACCATTGGCACAAATGGATAAAGATGCCAATATTTGGGTACTAGAGAGCAGTTCCTATACTCTGCATCATACCAACATTGTTTCGCCAGATATCTATCTTTTACTGCCTATTACGCCAGATCATCTGGACTGGCATGGGGATGCCAAAAAGTATGAGGCGGATAAACTTAAACCATTGAGAAACATGCAAGAGGGGCAGTTGGCTTTGGTGCCATCTGGCCTGAATTTACCAAAGAGTGATGCCTGGGTAGTAGAGTATGATGGTAATGAATTTCTAGAGGATTTTTTTAACCTTGATGGTTCAAGATTGAGATATAAATCCGCCTTTTTGCAAGATGCGCTACTTGCATTAGCCATAAGTAGGACACTTTTTGATCATGTAGACTACGAGTTATTGAATAATTTCAAGATGGATCATCATCGACAAGAGGAGACTCATGATGCTAAGGGAAGATTATGGATTAATGACTCTAAGGCCACCAACATAGACGCCTCTATACAGGCAATAAATGCCTATGATGATAAGTATATACATTTAGTTTTAGGTGGTGACGATAAGGGTGTTGATTTAAATTGTTTTATGGATATGATCGGGGAGCGAAATATTACAATTTATGCAGTTGGCACCAATGCAGAGAGGCTGTTACAAATGTCCAATGATAGAGATATCCCATGCATGTCTTGTTTTCACCTAAAAGATGCTGTCTCTATGATAGATATCAATATGAAAAATGATGAGGTGGCACTGCTGTCGCCAGCCGCTTCTAGCCTGGATCAATTTCCTTCATATGCTAAAAGAGGTGAACTTTTTATGAAGTTGGTATCTGATTTAAGTGATGCTTAATCTTTAAAAGTTATAATTTCAGCTCGTTGTGGCTCGATAGCTCAGTTGGTAGAGCAAAGGATTGAAAATCCTTGTGTCGGGGGTTCGATTCCCTCTCGCGCCACCATTTACTTTCAAATCAAAATTCACCATTATTTACCACAATAAACAGCACTTAATAGATTTTTAGATAAAATCCCGCCCTATGCTTTGCTTTATGCAGAGATAAATTAAATATGTAGGATGAGATTATGGAGCAAACATTATCTATTATTAAACCAGACGCAGTTGCTAAGAATGTTGTAGGAGAGATTTTGGCGAGATTCGAAAAGGCAGGACTAAGAATTGCTGCAACGAAAAAAATACAACTAACTCAAGAGGATGCAAAAGCTTTTTATGCTGTGCATGCAGAGCGACCATTTTATGGTGAACTTGTTGAGTTTATGACATCAGGCCCGGTTGTAGTAACTGTGCTAGAGGGTGAAGGCGCAATGGCTAAAAACAGAGACCTTATGGGAGCTACTGATCCAAAAGAGGCAGAAGCAGGCACAATCAGAGCAGATTTTGCAGAAAGCATAGATGCCAATGCTGTGCACGGTAGTGACTCTGTTGAGAATGCAAAAATTGAGATAGACTTTTTCTTTGCACAAAGAGAGCTCGTTTAAAAAGATTTATGAAAATTGAGTTTGCTAAAATAGGACATACACCTATGCCTTTTGCTGTTAAATATGGCAATATTGGTTTAGACTGCATGTTGAAAAAAATATATGGACATCAAGTAGAGCTTGATGGAAAAATAGCAGGCAAGCTTGAAGAGCACTGTGATAGGTGCGGTAAAGTGTATAAAATCGATACCACAGGTGACCTCAAGCTTCTTTTGAGTGAAGAGGTGGTAAGTGATAAAGCAGATTTGGATATAATAGAGTTTTTAAATGGGGTCATAGATCTTGACTATATTTTGGAGAGTGAAATAGATGCCATTAAGAGCTTTTATCACTATTGTGATGAGTGTGCACAAAGCACTGAAGAACTAGAGCTAGAATTATAAAATAATAAAGGAAATAACATGGCAGTACCAAAGAGAAGAGTAAGTAAAACTAGAGGCGCAAAGAGAAGAACACATTATAAATTGACACTTCCTAGACCAGTAAAAGATGCTGATGGAACATGGAGAATGCCTCATCACATGAATATGACTACAGGTGAATATAAAGCGTAATGACATCTTCTAATAAAGCCGTTCGCATCGCTATAGATGCAATGGGTGGAGATTTTGGATGTGAGCCCATTATTGAGGGTTGCGTTCAGGCACTAAATGAGTATAACTACATGCCTATATTAGTAGGCGACAAAGAAGAGATTCTTTCATATCTTCCCTTGTATTATCAAGATAAAGTTGAAATAGTTGATGCATCAGATGTGGTGCAGATGTCTGATAGTGCAACAGATGCACTCAGAAGAAAAGAGACATCTATATATAAAGCAATTGAGTTGGTACGCAACAAAGAAGCTGACGGTGTTGTGTCTGCTGGCCATAGCGGAGCTACAATGGCGCTCGCTACGATGCGAATAGGCAGACTACCTCATATCTCTAAGCCCGCTCTGGCGGCCATGATGCCAACAGATAAAAATAAAAAAACTCTCGTGCTTGATGTTGGAGCTGTAGTGGAGTGTAAGCCACAAAACTTATATGAATTTGGTGCCATGGGTGAAGCATACGCTATGGAGGTACTCAGGGTAGAGAATCCAAAGATAGGACTATTATCAAATGGATCCGAGGATTCAAAAGGTAATGATTTGACTAAAGAGGCATTTGGCTTACTGCAAAAAATTGATAACTTTGTGGGGAATGTAGAAGGCAAAGATATATTTAATGGTGCAGTTGATGTAGTTGTAACAGATGGGTTTACTGGAAACATTTTATTGAAAACGAGTGAAGGTGTTGTTACGGCGATATTTTCACTAATGAAGCAGCAAATTAGAAAATCACTACCCGCAAAAGTGGGTGCTTTGCTTATGAAAAGACGTGTATTTAGCAATCTGAAAAAGGAAGTTGATTATGCTGAATATGGAGGAGCCCCATTGTTGGGAATCGATGGCTGTGCAATTGTCAGTCATGGTAGTTCTAATGCAAAAGCGATAAAAAATGCTATATTTCAAGCTATCAATTATACTCGATCTAACGTAAATGGCAAAATAGAAGATATTCTAGTCTCCGGACAGAGTGACAATAGTTAGGATAAGGATTTAGATGAGTAGTAATAAAATATATG
>CAYWGB010000033.1:0-8896 GCA_964457825.1 uncultured Campylobacterales bacterium
CTATGCCATATGCTGCTCAGATTGCTCAATTTAGGTGGGTACTGTTTGGGTTTGTGATGTTTATGCTGTGGTTTGGGTTTGAAATGACTAGGAAAAAGCCAGTACTTAATCTAATTGCACTGTTTGTATTTACATTTGCAATGGGTGTTATGATTGTGCCTATGTTGTCGTACTATATAGGTACTGGTAGAGGTGGATTGATTGGCAATACATTTGTGATGACAGCTGTGCTTTACGCATCGTTAAGCCTGTTTGCCATAAATAGCAAGAGTGATTTTTCTAGCTGGGGCAAACCACTGTTTATTACAATAATGGTTGCATTTGTAGGTGGAATACTAAATGCAATATTTTTCCATAGTTCTGTTATGGGAATAGTAGTTAGTTCTGCATTTTTGATAATCTCTTCTGGATTTGTTATATATGATACGCAGAATATTGCAAATGGAGCATATAGCTCACCTGTTGATGCAGCAATTTCATTGTTTGTAAACTTTTTCAATATGTTTACATCTATGTTGCATCTGCTGGGTGTATTTGGTGGTGATGACTAGATATTACTTATTTACTGACAGCAAATAAGACCTCAAACTCCAAAAAGTTATGAGGGTAGTCACGAAGGAGTCTTTTGGACTCCTTGTGTGAGAGCCTCTTCTCTCCACCACTTATCCCACTTTTTTTAATATATGCAAACATCTCTTTTCGATTTTTAAACTCAATTTTGTACTCTTTTGTATATATTTCCACATCTAAATATTTCGATAAAGTCTCCTCCAAAAAACTCTTCTCATATATAGGTGATTCGATATGAACAAAATCATGAATCTGGGAGAAGGTATTTGATGTAAACATTGTAAGATAAAAATAATTTGCCATGGATGACAACTGCTTGATTGTTGCATCTAAATCATCGCTCCATTGTAAGGCAGATGAGCTAATGAGGATATCTGTTTTTTTTACCCTCTGAAGATCTTGTATGCTATTGAAATCTACACATATTTTTTGGATATTTACCGACGATGGATGCAGCTCTAGCATTTCGCAGGATGCGTCAAGAGCTACAAACCTATCAAAATCAACATTAGAATCACCAAGGTATTGGTAAATTTTTCCATCACCAGAGCCAATATCTATGATAGAATCAATTTTTCTACGAGGTAGATAGGAGACAATCTCTCGTGCTACTTCTGACTGAATCATAGAGTGGTGCCTGTATTCATTCGCGAACCTAGAGAACTCTCTAACAACTGTCGACTCTTTTTGCATATTCTTCATCATATAATGTTAGCACATCTTCAATGTTGTTTGGCTATAATCGCAAGATTATATCTAAAATTAGGCACATAGCCAACCAAAGGAATAGAAAATGACATCAACACTTATGGTCATTCAGATTGCATTAGCAATTATCATCGCAATTGCAGTACTTTTACAAAAGAGTTCTAGCATAGGACTAGGAGCATATACTAGCAGTAACGAGTCAATGTTTGGAGCAAAAGGACCAGCTGGTTTTTTGGCAAAGTTTACTAGCATTGCAGCATTGTTATTTGTCATCAATACTTTGGCTCTTGGTTATTATTACTCTAAAGAGAATGGTGCTTCAAGCATAAAGGTTGACGCTGAAGAGAATACTGCATTATCCATTGCTGGAGAGACAAATACATCTGCAAGCACAGAGAATAACACAAGTACAGCAACCGTAACTACCGACAATAACAAGACCCAAATTGTTGTCGAAAACCAAGATGGTACGACTATAACTGCAACAGCTTCTTCTGCCTCTGGTCAAGATAGTCATACTGCAGAACAGAATGTGACTACTAAGAATCAAGATCAAACAGGGAAAAATAGTGCAACAGAAGCAAACACAACAGAAGCAAATGCAACAGAAGCAAACATAACGGAAGTAAATCAAACAACCGCAGCACCTTCCAAAGATGCGCCAATTGATGCCAATCCATCCAAATCAGATGAAACTAACAACAGCGCTACAGCCCAAAAGAGTGAGCAAGCAGTCAGTAGCCTTTCTAAAGAGGCGGAACAAGCAGCAATTATAGCTGATATTAATGCTAACAAGACATCAAGCAGACCGCATGTACTCAAAGGTGTATTTTTCAGAACTGGCTCAGCCACCTTATCAAAAAAATCTATGGAGCAAATCAATGACATTATCACTGCTCTGAGATCAAATCCTAGTGTAAAAATATTACTAAGAGGTCATACGGACAATATAGGAAATAGTAAAAAGAACTTGGCTCTATCTCAAAGAAGAGCAGATTCTTTAAAAAATCAATTAAGACTGGGCGGTATAGAGTCTGGAAGAATAAGCACAGAAGGCAAAGGTGATACTGATCCAATAGTACCAAACGATACAAAAGAGAATAGATTACTCAACAGACGTGTTGATATAGCTGTCGTCAACTAAACAATCAAACCGCAAGTTTTTACTTGCGACGTGCACCTTATAATCCCACATCTTCAAAACACAAAGCAAAATTAGAGTAAAATAGTTTAAAATATTCCAAAGGAAAAATAATGTTAGATGCAATATATAATGACCAAAAAGAGCACATGTCGAAGAGTATTGAGGCCATGAAGCGTGATTTTTCAACGCTGAGAACAGGTAAAGTAACCACAGCAGTAGTAGATCAAGTAATGGTTGATTACTATGGAACGCCCACTCCTATCAATCAGGTAGGAAATGTTATAGCAACTGATGCTACTACTATCTCTATAACACCATGGGAAAAAGGTCTTCTTGGGGATATCGAAAAGGCTATCCAAGAGGCAAATATTGGCGTCAATCCAAACAATGATGGTGATTTTATCAAGCTCTTTTTCCCTCCGATGACAGTGGAGCAGAGACAAGAGATTGTAAAGCAAGCAAAAGCAATGAGTGAAAAAGCAAAAGTGGCTATTCGTAATGTCCGTAAAGATGCGAACGACAAAATCAAAAAACTAGAAAAAGACAAAGAGATCAGTGAAGATGATATGAAAAGAGGCATGGATCAAGTCCAAAGTATCACAGACGAATATGTCAAAAAAGTAGAGGAGACATTAGCATCAAAAGAAGCTGATATCTTAAAGGTGTAGCTATGAATTTGGAAAAGGTTTACAAGAAGGCAGAGGCTCTACTCGATGGACACTTTTTGCTCGCTAGCGGGAATCACTCTTCTAGATACTTACAGAGCGCAAAGGTATTAGAAGACCCGAAAGTTGCTGGGATGTTGGCTGATGAACTTGCAACGATGATTACAGAAGCTGGTATCACAGCTGATGTGGTATGCGCCCCTGCTCTAGGTGGCGTATTGGCCGGATATGAACTGGCACGCTCTTTGGGCACACGATCTATTTTTGTCGAAAAGCAAGATGGCGGAATGGTGCTTCGCCGTGGATTTGAGATAAAATCCGGAGAAAAAGTGATCATATGCGAAGATATCATCACCACAGGAGGCTCCGCAAAAAAGGCTGCCAATGCGATAGAATCCCTAGGTGGCGAAATAGTAGCATTTGCTGCTTTGGCAAATAGAGGGCTGTGCAAAAGATATGGTAGTAATAGTGAAGCCAAAGCGGAATGTGCTTTGAGTAGTGATGTACCGCTATTTGCATTGGGCGATTTTACATTTGAGATGTACGCAAGTGATGATTGCCCGATGTGCAAAGCAGGAGAAGGTAAAGCCATCAAGCCAGGGAGCAAAGATTAAACAGATAGTAGGTATCTTTTATTGAGGCAACTATGAGAAAACTTTTAGTCTATCCTACCTCTAGAGCGATACGTAAAATTAGTGAATCATTCAAAGGCTGTGACGCTATGTTGCCTGCGCTAATGAGAATGGATGATTTTGAACAGCGATCTGTACTGCTTGGAAATAAGATTTCCATAGATCCTATTAATCGTATCTTGCTCCTCAGAAAAGCTGCAAAATTTGATAAGTTCTCAAAGTTTAAATTTAAACTAGACTTGGTTAGATTTTTCAGTAAAAGTGATGCTTTGCTAAAATTTTTTGAAGAGCTCGCTTATGAGAATGTCACCTATGAGATGCTAGCGGATGCTGATGCATATGCAGAGTTTGGGGAACATCTCGAGATATTAAAACAACTTGAAACAAATTACAAAAACCTACTGAATCAACAAGGCTATACAGATAAAGCATTTATGGCAAAAGAGTTCGAAATCAATAGAGGATTTCTCACCAATTACGAACAGGTTGAGATATTTTTAGAGGGTTACTTGAGTCTGTACGAAATAACACTACTATCTCAAGTTTCTCAATATGTCAGGCTCATCATACACTACAGTACAAGTCGATTCAATCTCAAGATGCAAGAGAGATTTACATCTATTGGTATCAGCCTACCAAACAATAGTGATGTCGTTTTTGATATGAGTCAGAAACGTCTACTAGAAACTACTACTATCAAGCATAACAACAAACCAACTATTTATGCCGTAGAGGAGAGAATCGAACAGGTCGCTCAAGCATTTGTTCTTATAGAGGAGATGGTAAGAGATGGTATAAAACCTGAAAATATAGTTCTGGTGCTTCCTGATGAGAATCTCAAGAACTTTTTTATGCTCTTTGACAACCATAATAACCTTAACTTCTCTATGGGCTACGACTACAGCAAGAAGCGCGCATATAGATTGCTAGAGGCTCTGTATAATTATTGGCACAACCCAAAGCCTATAGACAAGCAACGAATTGAGAGATTTGGCATGGACATAGAGCAGATTGATCTGATTGCAAGTGGAGTACAAGTAGAGGTCGATAATTTTTTTACAAACTTGGAGTTGCTTGGCTTGCTAGATATCTCTACCACAGCATTGGCACAGAAGCACGCCTATTTTAAACAGGTACTTAGAGAGCATAAACTAACACCAAAAGAGTGGCTCTTTTTATGGCTAAATGAGCTCTCAAAACATACCATCGATGATATTCGAGGTGGAAAAATTACAGTATTGGGAGTGCTTGAGACCAGAGGTGTTGAGTTTGATGGGGTAGTTATAGTGGACTTTAATGATGGAATTGTACCAGCGAGCTCTTCAAAAGATCAGTTTTTAAACTCATCTGTAAGATTATTTGCCGGTTTACCAACCAAGCAGGATAGAGAATCATTACAAAAGCAGTACTACAAAAGATTGCTCGATAGTGCCATCTCCTCTGCTATCGTATATGCAACGGCACAAAACAGACTGCCTAGCAAATTTTTATATGAGTTAGGCATTGACAATGCACTAAATATCAAGGCTCCCAGAGAGATATTTTATGATATGCCTACTCAAATCATAGAGCCAATAGATCCAGAGGTAAATGGATTTGATGCAAAAGCCATGACATGGTCTGCATCTAGATTAAAGGTGTTCTTGGAGTGCAAGAGGAAATTTTATTATCGATACATCAAAAAGATAAAGCAAAAGCCACAAGAAGAGGTGAATGAAGGTGCATTCTTGCATGAGCTACTAGAAAAACTATTTGAAAATAATAATCACTATGACTCACGAGGAGAGATGCAAAAGGCCATCGACAAAGAACTTGGAAGGATGCTACCACTTGACGACGCAAAGAGTGATTATCGACGAGCTGTTACAAGTAAGCGTCTACAGCCATTTGTTGCGTCACAGATAGCTCATTTCAAATCTGGATTTAGAGTTGTTGCTAGAGAAGAGGAGTTTAGTCGAACCATTGCTGGAGTCCGATTTAGAGGCACCATAGATAGAATAGATCAGGACACCATGCACACTATAATATTGGACTATAAAAGTGGGTCAACAAAAGAGGCTAACCGTGTCAAAAATCTAGAAAACCTTACAGAGTTTCAGATGAGCGTCTACAGCTTCTTGACTGATGATAAATATGCCAATAAAGAGCTAGCTTTTTTAAAAATTCTTGATGGTGGAAAAATCGAACAGATTACAGCACTAGAGGAGAAAAATGAACTCCTCCTCGCACACATAGAGGAGTTGAAATGCACAACAAGCTTCATCGCTTCACGCTGTGAAGATTTATCGAAATGTAAATATTGCGAATTTAGGCTAATGTGCGGTAGAGGTGAGTACGTTTAGTAATTCATGCTAAAATCAGACAAAAATTTGGAAACAGATATGCAAAATCTCACGACTCTTTTGGCTGAAAAAACTACACTTAATAAAAAACAGATCACCAACATCCTCGGACTTCTAGATAAAGGTGATACCATTCCATTTATAGCAAGATACCGCAAAGAGTTGACCGGTGGAGTAGACGATGAACAGCTAAGAGTCTTTTATGACCTCTATCTGAGCACAAAACGTCTACTTGAGAGAAAAGAGGAGATTCTCAACATACTACAAGAGCGTAAACTTTTGGATACGAAGTTGCAACAGAGTATCCGAGATACCGTGACCATGAGTGCCCTAGAGGATATATATCGCCCGTATAAAGAGAGGAAAAATACTCGTGCATCGATAGCCATCAAGCAAGGTCTAGAGTCACTTGCCAATATCTTACAAAATGCCAAAATGAGTAGGTCTGAGCTCGAACGCGAAGCGAGGAGATTTGTCAAAGCAGAGGTATCAAATGTCGCAGATGCTATTCAAGGAGCGCAAGATATCATAGCTGAAAGATATGCTGATACGCCAAAAGAACGCGATGTGCTCAGAGAGATGATGCAACGAAATGGCATGATAGAGGTGAAGAGTACGAAGAATTTCGTAGAAAATGGCAACTTTAAAAACTATGAACAACACATGGAGAGGGTTGCTCATGTACCATCACATCGCTACCTAGCAATAAAACGAGGTGAAAGAGAAAAAGAGTTATCGGTCAAGATATCTATCGACACACAACGCTACCTCGATACATTGAGGCGATACAAATTACGTGACTATATGGGCAGTAGCAAAGAGCTTCTTTTTGATGCATACAAAGATGGATTCAAACGTTTGCTCTATCCTTCGATAGAGCGTGAGATCTTTGCTATGCTCAAAGAGAGATCTGACCACTCTGCCATTAGTGTCTTTGGCAAAAATATGAGACAACTTTTTATGTCACCTCCTGTCACAGGCAAGGTGCTACTAGGTGCAGATCCAGCATATAAAACTGGATGCAAATTAGCCGTAATAGATGAGAATGGAACGTATCTAGATCATGCCATTATCTATCCTACTCCACCGCGTGACGAGTATGATAAGTCGAAAGATATTGTAGGGATGCTAGTTAAAAAATATGGTATTCGAGGTGTCGCCATAGGAAATGGAACAGCCAGTAATGAGACTCAAGAGTTTTTTGCAAAGCTCAATGCCGATGGATTGGATTTACCATATACTGTGGTCAGCGAAGCTGGTGCCTCTGTTTATTCAGCCTCCAAAATTGCATCTGATGAATATCCTAATCTAGATGTGACGATCCGAGGTGCCATATCTATAGCACAGCGTCTACGTGACCCGATGGCGGCGCTAGTCAAGATTGACCCAAAATCACTGGGCATAGGACAGTACCAACATGATGTCAACCAGAAACTACTGGAGCGTAAACTGCATGAAGGGGTGGAGAGTTTAGTAAATGCCGTGGGCGTAGATGTAAATTCTGCCTCTGCATCTTTGCTCTCTTATGTGGCAGGCTTGGGAACAAAAGTGGCTGAAAATATCGTATCGCACCGCGAAGAACAAGGGGTATTTGACTCGAAACAGGCACTACTCAAGGTCAAGGGTCTTGGTATCAAAGCCTATGAGCAAGCCGCAGGATTTATGCGTGTACGCAATAGCAAGAACCTCCTGGATAATACTGGGATACACCCAGAGAGTTATGATGTGGCTAATGCTTTAGAGCGACACACAGACTTGAGTGATACAAAACTACTATCTGAAAAGTTAGGCGTGGGAGAGCCAACGATAAAAGACATCATCAAAGAGCTGGTCAAACCCGGCTTTGACCCCCGAGAAGAGCTTCCTAGTATCCCATTCAAAAAAGGCTTGACAAGAATAGAAGATTTAAAATTAGGCAGCATCGTCTCTGGCATAGTGAGAAATATTGCAGATTTTGGTGCTTTTGTAGATATCGGCATCAAAAATGATGGCATGATACATATCTCCCAAATGAGTCAAAAGCGTATCTCACATCCACTGGAGGTACTCAGTGTCAACCAATACCTGCCAAGAATAGAGGTGATAAGTATAGATTTACAAAAAAGTAAAGTCGGACTAAGTATCAAAGAGTCATGAGGGATGTTAGGAGCAGCATGACCCTCCTTCGCAGCTGCTCTTTTTGGTAAGCCGTGCTTTCAGCATGTACCATAACACCAAACCCCATAAGAGCAGGGCTGATGCCGTAGCCATGATACCACCATTCTCATCCATATGGATTAGAGTCTTTGGGTCAATATTTCGTGTGTCATAGAGATGGTCAAGCCCCAATCCAAACAGTAGGCTGCCCACAATAATCGTGCCTAGATATATGGCTAGAGCCTTTGAACCCATCATTTTTTTGACCACTCCGATAGTCACAGTATTTGTGGCAGGTCCCGCGGTCAAAAACACAAATGCTGCACCAGCACTCACGCCAGAGAGCATCAGTCCAGCTGCGATGGGCAGTGATGCAGTAGCACACACATACATTGGCACAGCAATCGCTATGACCAAAAGATAGCTCATCCAGCTACTATCTTTTAGGATATTTGCTAAGTTCTCAGGCATTGCAACGGTAATGAGTGCGCCTATAATCAGACCCCAAAATAGTGGCTTTGCGATATCAGCCAGCAGGGTTCCGAAAGAATACTGAAACACTCCCTTGATTGAAAATCTACTTTTTGGAATCCCACTACAGCAGTCGCCATCCGTACAATTGGCCTCTTTTAGTTGCTTGGCATTCATGGCAAATGAGGTGCTCTTTTGGGGTTTTGTGCTAAATGAAGCTTTTGGAGT
>CAYWGB010000034.1:0-8822 GCA_964457825.1 uncultured Campylobacterales bacterium
TTTCTACCGCTCCTTGTACCCATCCTGTAATCATCTGATGCAATGGACATGCTCTAGTAGATAGTGTCATGACTACTTTGACATTGCAATCATCGTCTATGATGGCATCATAGATTAGCCCCATCTCTACTAGGTTGAATCCTACCTCAGGATCCATTACTGTACTCACCGCATCAAACACATTCTCTTTTGTTACTTTACACATCTTTCTCCTCCTGCATTTTTGGTTGTTCTATCTCCATCTCTCCAAATGAGAGCATAAATCTCATGTTGTAAAATACTAATGCCCCACCTGCAATCAGTGGCAACACACCCAAGATATAAATCCATCTAACTCCAAACACTATCCCTATACCTGTTATTATCAAGCCTATACTTGTCAAAATAAACTGCAACTCAACTTGCTTCTTGGGTAGCATATCAGCTAGCATTGGGACGGGTGCTTTACCTACCAATGGACTATATCTTTCAAACCATACCAAAAAAGGTACTATCTTGTATAGATGCCCTATGATTAAAAATGAAACAAAACCCATGAGAAAAAACCATGACGCCCCCATCATAATCTGCTGGTTGTGCCAAAAGAGCAACACAACTCCAAGCACCAAACTGACAGCCAGAGAGCCATAACCCACGTAGAGTGACTTGGCATAAACATCATGTGCTTTTCTGGCTCTAGTTTTATAGATTATCCATATTTGATACAGATAGAGTGCAGTGGCCACAAATATCGTCACAAGAGCAACATAGTGCATGCTATTAGAATCAATAATAGTTCCCAAAAGATAAAGCACCACACCACCACTCATGAGCCAAAATGACCTCTCTATTGGCTTTTGATCAAACCCATGTGAGAGTCCAAACATCGGCAATAGCACCATGGACAACCCCATAATGGTCAATGTCACATAGCCAATTAGCGCTAGCACGGCATGTGCTCCTAGCCATTTTGAGACATCCACATCATACCCTAGACCAATTGACAAAGACATCACAAAGCCTATGATGATTGCAGTGGCTAGAAAAATATTTGAAGCAAACACACTTTTGACTGTTATTGTGATTCTTTCTGCTTTTTTGAGAGTCATAAATGTCTCATACAAGAATATAATCATCGATACTAGTACCAGCATGCCACCGAGTGGAAGCACTTTGGGGTCATACAGGAATCCAACACTCATACCTAGGGAACCTAGCAAGAGAGTTGGCCATATGACATGATACAAATCCACAGAAAAGTGACCAACCTCTAGTACCACGGGTACAAGCTGAGCCATGGCACCAAAGATTACCATCATCACAAATCCTAGCATGAACCAATGTACCCAAGCTACAGTCGAGAAATTTGTATATATTGCTAGGGGATCCAAAAAGAGTGCCCCTATCATGGCTAGCAGATAAAAGATTGCGCCTATTTTAAAAAATGGCTCCACCATGCTAAACGGTGGTGCAAAATCTTTGGAGATGTTCATCATGGGCTAACTATCCATGACAGCTAGAGTCTGCCAGGTCTGCCTCTTGGGTTTTGCCCTCTTTGTAGGTAAAGCTAATAAGCACATTTCCATCTGGCAACTCTTTATCTGTGATATTGAAGTTTTCACCTATTTTATTGAGTAAGCCCATCGGCTTTTTGTGATTTATCATATCCAGCCTCTTTGATGGCCCATCTATGAGTGCTAACCCACTCATTGCATTGACCATTGGGTCTGGAGGTCCACACTTGGATGTATCGAACTCATAGACCTGAGTCTCTCCGTCTTGGTATGTAAAAAATGGCACATTGGCACCACTTACCTCTATCTCTGTTTTTTCTATATTACTCATATTCTGCCCCTTCTTTTTTTAATTGTAGTCTCTTATAACAAATTTATCCTTGACTTATGTTAAGTGGCAGGATTTTATTTAGCTGTCTTGACTTTTATTGTCAAAAAAATCTTTAGTTAACTTCTCAAAATGCTTCATTCTCCTTTTGCCTTTGGGCATGGTACTTCGTAGGTTTTTCATTTTTGCTAAAAAGCTCGCTATATTTTTTGGAAGCCTCTCATTGCAATATCTTTTGATATGCTTTGCAAATGCAGGAGATGCACCGCCAGTAGAAAATGCTATGGTCAAATCACCATCTTTGATGTATGAGGGAAATATAAAATCACATGCACTTGTATCATCCACGGAGTTGACCAGCGTTCTACTGCCTCTAGTTTGCTGATATATCTCTTTATGCATGGTTGGTATGTTTGTTGCCACTATTACTACATCGAATGTCTTGAGATCAGTTGGTTCGTATTTTCTGCAATGTGCTAAAAGATTGTATTGTTTTATAATCGAGCTAGCTAGTGGTGAAAACTCTGGTGAGATTACTGTAATTCTATCTGTAAAATCTACAAGCTTTTCTAGCTTTTCAGCTGCGATTTTGCCACCACCAACCACTAAAAAATTGAGCTTTGATGTATCTATTAGCATTGGAAAATATGACATTTGAATCCTTTGTCTCTAACTCTAGCATAAGTTTATCATAAATGATTTGATGGCCATCAATACCTGCTCCGACAAAATGATATATAATCATTAAAACTATATGCAAAGGTATACTATATGCAAGATGAACTACTATATCAAATGCAGCACTCTTTTCCTATGACAAAGAAGCCATTTGCCACTATGGCAAATGATCTTGGCATGAACGAGGATGAGCTCTTGAGAAATATTAAGGAGCTTAAAAATAGCAAAATAATACGTCAAACCTCTGCCATATTTGATACCAAAAGATTAGGATATAAATCCTCACTTGTCGCCTTCAAGGTAGATGCAGACGAGGTAGACAAGGCAGCAGAGGCCATCAATCTACATCCTGGAGTGAGTCATAACTACTTGAGGAATCACGACTATAACATATGGTTCACGATTGCAGTACCACCAGATAGTAAACTAGGGTTAGAACAGACTGTTGAGATTTTGCAAAAACAGGCCAAGGCGAGTGGCGCAATCATACTACCGACACTCAAGATGTTCAAAATATCTGTCAAGATGGACACAACAGGCAAAAAAGCCACAAAAGAGAAGGTTGATAAATTAAAGTATATAGAGCTAGAGTTGACTCCAAAATATATCGAAGTCATCAAGGAGTTGCAAAAAGATATAGAAATTACAAGTGAGCCATTTGCTAAATCGATAGCAAAGCTAGAGATGAGTTATGATGAGTTTTTTCAAATTGCAAATGAGCTCAAAGATGCGGGTATTATGAGAAGATTTGCCACAATTTTAAACCATCGCAAAGCAGGGTTTAGTGCCAATGCCATGAGTGTATGGGCAGTACCCGAAGATATGGCAGTAGCAACAGGTGAGAGATTGGCAGAGTTCTCTGCGGTGAGTCATTGCTATCTAAGGCCTAGCTATGATGTATGGCCGTATAACCTGTTTGCCATGGTTCATGCCAAAACTCAAGAGGAGTGCGATAGTCTCATCGAGCAGATGGCAAGAGAAAATGATTTGTGTGAGTACAGCAAGTTGTACTCTAGTGTCGAGTTTAAAAAACAGCGGCTTGTCTATTTTGATGATGCTTTCTTGCGCTGGGAAGAGCAGATGAGACAATGTTAGTGAGACTCATGTGCTAGCTTGATATGAGCTATGCAATTGGTGCAGTCTTTGACTTTGTTTGTCTCTATTACATAGTCTAACGCTTCTGGATCTAAGACTCTGATATTGCCCGCTTTCAAGCCAACTATGAGATTTTCTTGTTTGAATTTTTTTAATATTCTTGATAGTGTTTCAGGGGTAATATTGAGAATAGAAGCTATCTCATTATATTTTAATTTATGGAAAATTTCTGCTTTTTCCATCAAGATTTTAGCAACTTTTGCCTCCGAGGAATAGATAGTCTCTTTGTGAATCAATGACGAAAGGACTAAAATTTTGGTCGTAAGAGATTTTATCATCTCTAATGCAAAGCCATCGCTAGATAGGTTCTCTATCACAAAATGTCTAGGAACCATTGCAATTTTTCCCTCAGTTACAAATTCGCATGTTGCAGGAAATGGAGCCTCTTCAAAGCAGACATACTCACCTATGAGAGCAGGTGCATTAAAACGGTTGATCTGAATCTGACTACCCTTTGGTGATGTTTTGTATAATTTAACAGAGCCCTCTAAAAGCACATAGATGTGCTCACCCTTGTCCTCCTCGTAAAATACTATACCACCCTTGGAGTATGATTTCAGAAGTGTACGATTTCGTATACTCTCCATATTTTCAGCGCTTAATTTAGAGAATAAATGAACATCTTTTAGTCTATGCATAAGTGTGTACTCCTATCGTGTTCTACTGTTGCTTTATGTCAGAATTCATGAAGCTTCCAATGATTCTGGTTAGTATCTACATTCATAAAGTATAGCACCTATGGATACTATATAAAGCACAATCTATAATTTTTTCGAAACTTTATTATCAAGTGTTTCAAACCAACTCAGTTTATCTCGTAGGTTGACTACTTTTCCGACTATTATTAGTGCTGGAGTCGGAAGATCTTTTGCTTTTTCATAGATGTTTGACAGAGTGCCTACGACTGTTTTTTCATCTACTCTTGTACCTCTGCTTATAACTGCTACAGGATAATCTGTTGGCTTTCCTATTTTGATGAGGTTTTCTACTATCTTTTCTAGCTTATGGAGACCCATGAGGAAGATGATTGTATCATCGCTTTTATAATTTTCCCACGGGATTTGAGAATGTGATTTGTTACTGGATTCATGTCCTGTCACAACTCTAAAAGATACCGTTATCCCTCGATGTGTCACTGGAATACCCGCATATTCTGGTACGGCGATGGCAGAGGTTATACCGGGTATAAATTCGAAGGATATGCCCCTATCATACAGATAAAGCCCCTCCTCTCCACCTCTTCCGAAAACAACCGGATCCCCGCCTTTAAGTCTGACAACTTTTTTATATTTGAGTGCAGTGTTGTATATCAGCTCATTTATTTGATCTTGGGGAAGGGTATGGTTGGAATCCTCTTTTCCTACATAGATAAATTTACATCCATCCTTGGCCAGTTTGAGTATGTCTGGATTAGCCAAACGGTCATAGATTATCACATCTGCCTCTTTGACAACTCTCATGGCTTTAACTGTAAGTAGCTCGATATCCCCTGGTCCAGCACCTGTGATATATACTGTTGGCATTATCTCTCCCTTTTTAGTTCTGTTTCGCTTAGATAACAAGATGGATCTTCTGCCCACATATCGTCATATATTGCATATGCTCTACTTCTCGATCCACCGTTGCAGATCTCTATATGCTTGCAATCAAAACATTTCCCCCCTAGTTCTCTAGGGTGCTTTCTTAATTTTTCCAGCAGTGGTGCTGGATTGTTCGTCCATATATCACTAAAATCATCTGTTAAAATATTTCCTATTGTTTTCGGGAAAAATGGATCAGGCTTGATATTGCCATAGCTATCAATATTCAGTAGTTTTCTGCCAGCACTATTTCCGCCCCACTGTGTAAGCTTGTTATGTAATTGTGAAATCAAGTTAGGGTATTTTTGAGAGAATTTTTCTAGTAGCATAATAGCATCCATCTCCATATTGCCAGTGACTATCTCTATGTCTGTGCCATTATCTTGATATTCAAATGCTTTGTCTATGATAAAATCAAGTGCTCTTCTTCGTTGTTCCTTGGTTATATCCATCTCTAGATTGTCTAGTCCTCTGCCACTATACACCAAATGTGAAATATATATTTTTGGAATCTCATGCTCCTGTGCTAGTTCAAAGATAAACTCTAAATCATCATAGGTGTCCTTTGTTATTGTAAACCTAATGCCAACTTTTGTTTGCTTGTAGGAGTTGAGCAGATCAACAGCTTTCATGGACTCTCTAAATGCTCCATCTAGACCTCTAAATTTATCATGTACTTCAGGGCTGCCATCTATACTGATGCCAACATAGTCAAAAGTATCCAATATCCTCTGGGCATTCATAGTGGTAGTATATAGCCCGTTGGTAGAGAGGTATGTAACGATGCCAAGCTCTTTACAACGAGCAGCGATATCATAGATATCCTTTCTGGTTAGTGGCTCGCCACCAGAAAATATGATGAATTTAACCCCATTGTCTTTGAGTTTTGGTAGAGTCTGCATGATATCATTTGTGCTGAGCGCATCTTTGGAATCCAAGTCCGCCCTAGAGTAGCAATGCAAACAAGATAGATTGCATCGGTTCGTGAAATTCCAGATAGCTATACTGCCATTGAGCTCTCTTGAGGGTGTGCCTTGGATGGTAGATTTGATTAAGTTTGATAATCTGAACATTATATGCCACCTTTTGTCTGGTTGCTATCTTTGTAGTTAAAAATATATGCCGTGATAGCTTTGATCTCATCCTCTTTGAGTTTGAATGCAGGCATTGCATTTCTCTTGTATCCGAGTGTTTTGGAAACTGTTTGTGGATTGGAAATCATTGCACGGATAGTTTGTGGATTTCGTAAATTTGCGATTTTAGAAAATGATGGACCAAAAGCTTCCGCAGTTTGATGATGACAGCCCCAACAGTAAGTTTCAAAAACTTGCTTGCCATTATTGGCATAAGATAAAGTAGATAACCAAATCGCAGAGGCCAAGATGTATGCTATTTTCATGTCAAGCCTTTTGTCCTTTATGAATCTGCCTAATGATAACAACTTCAATACTGGTTGCTCTTGATTTGTGATAAGAAAATGAGCCTAGCGATCCAATCAGTAAAAAATAATTACTCTTTTTTTACCCCATCGCCTGCTTCTGGCGGCATCTAACCCCATGTATATATCTATCCTTCTTCGCCATCTTTTATTCATCTTATCGCGGACTGTGTAGATGCCACTGAGACCAGATATCCTAACCTTGCTGCCATTCGTGATACCAAATTCTCGGATAAGGTCATTAGATACTGCTATAATTTTCATACCTGGGCGTATACGGTTTGACCATGCAGCCAAAAATGGTGTACTATCAGTCTCTGATGTAGAAGATATATATGCGGTAGCAATTACGCGTAGTTTGCGCTTGAATCTTCCCTTTGTCTTTTTGCTCTTAGCTTTTTTCTTCTTTAGACGGGCAATTCGTGCTGCTTCTCGTTTCTTTTTCAGTAAAGCAGCGATACGAGCCTTTTTGGCCTTTTCTCGCTCTTTTTTGAGGCGAGCTATACGCGCCTTTTTTTCTGCTTCTCGTTTCTTTTTTAGTGCAGCAAGTCTCTTTTTCTCCTCGGCCTCTTTGATCTGTGCCACTTTATGAGGCAGTGGTAGCGTCAGCTTCTGTCCTATATGGAGCATCAAGCCTTTAGGAAGCTTATTATATTTTTTCAACATAGAGAGATTAAGATCATAAACCTTTGATATTTTGATGAGAGAGTCACCTTTTTTTACTGTATATTGTGCACTATTAATGGTGTCTACATGTTCTTGGGTAGCTGGGATTTTTAGTTTTTGACCTATCCATACGATACGCTTTTTTCCTAAATTGTTGAGCTTCTCTATCTCTGATGCTTTTACTAAAAACCTTTGTGCTATACCAAGCAGAGTATCACCCTTTTGGACAGTATATAACCCATGTGGTGGTGCCTGAGTCGTGTTGTCATCGCTTGGTAATGCAGGCATATAATCGGGATCATTTTGCTTCTCTTTCGGTATGGCGGGTATGAGATCTGGATTATTGAGATTTAATGCCTCTTTTTTATCGTATTCTCTGGCCACTTGCTTCTCTGCGATGGCCACTATTTTGTTGTATTCGGCATCTGTAATGTTGCCATCTACAGCAACAATATTGTCATAAATATTGGATGATTCGTCTTGAAACTCACTTAGTTCCTCTTTTGTGGCTATAGAGACATGATTAAATTTGACTGGATAGGTTATATATCTTTTCTGCTCTTTTGATAGTGACTTAGTCCCTTTTTTAGGATTGTTTGTTTCTGTTTTATGAGCTTTGGTTGGCTTGTCGGATTGTATCGGTTTATCATTATGTGATTGGCCTGCAGGCAGTGCTATAGTAACACTGAGCACAAGGATAGATAGTTTATAAAAATGTTTTATAGAAACGATAACATCTCCCCTTTGATTTTTTCTTTCTCCACTACTGTTTCATGTTTAATATCTTTACTAAATAGATCTTTTATCATAGGAGGTATAGGTAGATTGGTCTGATTAGAGATTGCATTGAGTGCTTGGGTATCGTTTGTTGTGTCGATTCCAAGTGCTTTTGCAACACTCATGCTAAACTTTGTCCATTCGGCTGTAGAGCAGACGACAGAGACTAGCTCTTCTTGACGTAGTTTATCATATGCCTTCATGCAGGTAGCAGTGTGAGGATCCATGATGTAACCATCTTTTGCATACTTGGCTATAACATGACTGCACTCATCATCGGTACTGTATGTCGCATCAAAGTCTTCTCTCAGAGAGCTCAGCTCATCGTCTGTTAGCTCATATTTATTATTTGCCTCTAATGACTCCATAAGCTCTCTGGTTCTCTGGGCTCCAAATTTATCAAATAGTACCCTCTCGATATTAGAACTCTTGAGTATATCCATAGCTGGTGATTCTGTCATGATTAGACTTTTTCCATCTATATCATAGACGCCATTGTTGATAAGTTCTGTTAAAACATTATTGCTGTTGGAGGCGATTAGAATCTTCTCGACTGGCAAGCCTGCTTTTTTAGCATAGTAGGCGCCCAACGCATTTCCAAAATTGCCGCTTGGAACTACGATATATATCTTTTCGCCCAAAGTGATGTTGTCACGTCTGACTAACTCGAGGTAGGCATGCATATGGTATATGATTTGGAAAATAAT
>CAYWGB010000035.1:0-8736 GCA_964457825.1 uncultured Campylobacterales bacterium
CTTTGATTTCATCGATATTTACATTTAATTGCTCTACTACTACCTCTTTTACGTCATCTATTACTGCCATTGTTAGCTCCTATATAGTTAATTTATTATCTTGGGAGTATAGCAAAAATAGTTAATATAATCTCTTAAAGCATAATCTTGTGATCTATATATCTATGCAACTGCCTCATAGCCCAATAATAAACATATATCATGTCCAAAGACACTAGACTACAAGATGGCTAATCGACGACAACATTTAGGTTTTTCCGTGCAATTTAAATAGCGTGGGTTTGGATTATCCCATATGTAAACTATTATCGTGGTGCATCCCAAGGGTATTTGCTATGGGCAGGATATTTGTTTGATAAAACTCCTCAATCATAAAAATATGGTTGTGAATTGTAAAAAATTGAGGCATTTTTGGATATAATCAGATTGCAAAAGATTAGGAAAAATATATCACAACACAAGGAAACTACAAAATGAAAACTATCAATATCGTACTAGCAGTTGGTGCAGCTGCATTTATGCTCAATGGCTGTACAGGCGCAAATCCTACTCCAAAAGAGCAGATGCTAGTGGGAAAATGGAAAAAACAGAGCCAAACTATCTCTAAGCGTGGAACCAAAGTATCTGGTGCTGGAGTGGTTACATTCTACGACAATAAGACTATGAGAAGCACAGATGTACTCGCTATCAAAGGTGCAAAAGGTAAAAATAGTCTAAAGATGAAGCTAACAACAGAGTATATGTGGAGTGTTCGAGGAGACAATCTGAACCTCAATCTACTCCGATGCAAAGTGGACAATCTCAGAAAACCAAAGGGACCCAAGGGTAAACTGGCAACTAAAATGATCTCCCTAGGTTGCAATATAGCAAACAAGAGCAAGAAGATACAGTACAAAACCAAGAGAGCCCATATAGACTCTGTAGATAGCGATACCCTAATCATCAAGCATAAAAAACTCACAAGGATCGAATAAAATGCAACAGCTAGATATGAACTCGGCAGAATTCAAAGAGGAGCTTGCCAAGACTGCAAAGTTTGTTGACAAGATATGCGACAGCAGAGGATGGGTGAGAGGATCCAATGCTGATGTGGTTGAGGGTGTAGAGATGGGATTGGCCAGACACAAAATGCTGTATGGCAAAAGATTTTGCCCCTGCTTTATGGTAGAGCCCGACGAGAGCAAACCTGGCAAATTTAAGAGTGCAGACGATAGAACATGCCCATGCAAGCCGGCTATAGAAAAAGAGATTCCAGAGCTTGGCATATGCCATTGTCAACTATTTTGTACACCAGAATATATCGAGAATAACTCTTAGTCGATATATTTGGGTATACGGTTAAATCTATATTTTACCACCTCTGAGTCTATCTCGATTATAGAGTAGAAATTTTTAGTCTCGATGAGATAGACTCCATCTTTTCTGTTTTTAAAATAACCAATCTCTAGTTTTTTACCCAACTCGATATACTCATCATCTCCAGTATATTCATTTGTCGGTATTTTCAGATTTGCAAATGGGTCAATAGACTCTTCGTCTTGGTAATGAAAATTGCCTTCGCTTTGCCTGTGCAGACTCGAGAGTGTACCATCCACGCCGAGCTTATCAGATATAATGACTCCTAGAGAGCGTATGTATGTTCCTTCACTGACCTTTGCTCTAAAATGTACAAATGGATGGCTATAGTTGAGTAGTTCTATTTCATGGATAGTTGATGAGATTTGAGATAGCTCAACACTCTGCCCTGCTCTTGCTAGCTCATAGGCTCTCTTGCCTCCTATTTTTTTGGCAGAGTATTTTGGTGGATAGTAGTCAATATTGCCTTTGAGTGAGTCCAAAATAGAGGTAATGTGTGACACTGTAAACTCTGGGCAATCTATAATGGAGTCTACTTTTTCGATGTCCAAGGTAGGCGAATTAACTCCTAGCCATAGTGTAGCGTTGTAGACTTTTGGGGCTTTTTTAAGATATTGAAATAGCTTTGTGTACTGTCCAGTAGCTACTATGAGGCAACCTGTAGCAAACGGGTCTAGTGTGCCTGAGAATCCTACTTTTTTAGTATCGTACTTGCGTTTGACATACCCCATGTATGAATTGGAGCCCTGAAAAATCGGTTTGTTTACTACAAAAAGTCTGTTGATTGGAGGCATGACTATATCGGCTGCACGAAGGAGCTGAGAATCTCTTTTTTGTTTCCGCCAAAGTTGATGAGCAGTTTATACTCTTTGCCTGACTTGTTGACGGCTTGGACTCTACCCATGCCAAAAATCTTGTGCTTGACCAGATCGCCTTTTTGAAACTCTGCACTCTTGGTAATCTTGAGGCTTGTATTTGATATGAGTCCTGATTCACCTAGAAACCTGCTCTTTTCTAGCTGTTTTCTTCGTCCTTTGTAAAATCTACTATCGGCGTAGCATAGTGTCAAATCAGATTTGGCTCTGGTGATTGCGACATAGCCCAATCTGCGCTCTTCTTCCATATTGCATCGTTCACCCAACAGAGGAAAAAACTCCTCCTCGAGTCCTATAACAAACAGATGTTCAAACTCTAGTCCTTTTGCAGCATGAATACTCATGATACTCACACTGTCGCCATCTAACTGGTCTTGGTCACTTTGCAAAGATATGTTATTGAGAAAGTCATCGAGTGTGATATCTGGATCTTTGACCACGCTATCTCTGAAATACCCATAAAATTCATCGATGTTCAGTATGCGCTCAAAGCCATCAACCGTAGCATGGTAGTGCTCTTTGATAGAGATAATCTCTTCAAACAGTGTCATGAAATTATATATAGCCTCTTTTGATTCTGCATGGAGCATTTTGATATCTCTACTAAAATCCTTGAGTGATGATGCTGCTTTTTTTGTCGTTATAGTGGCTAGTTGCTCTTGTGAATTTTGCTCTATACTCTCAAAGATTGATATTTGGTTTACGTGAGCAAAATATTGCAACTTGTCCAGTGAGCTCTTGCCTATGGCTCGCTTTGGTTTATTGATGATTCTCTTAATGGAAAAATCATCATTTGGGTTAGCTATGACCCTAAGATAAGATATTATATCTTTGATCTCTGCTCGCTCATAGAAACTCATGCCGCCTATGAGCTTGAACGCAAGTCCCTCTTTTGTGAAGCCATCTTCGAGTGACCTAGAGAGTGCATTAATCCTATATAATACTGCTATCTCATCTGCACTGACTCCTTCACTGAGGAGTTTCTTGATTTTAGATGCTATTGTTATGGCCTCATGTGACTCGTCTAGTGAGTGCAAGAGCTTTACCTCATCACCTTTGCCCTTGTCGCTGCGCAGCTTTTTCCCGAGTCTATGTGTGTTGTGCTCTATGAGTGCATTAGAAGCATCCAAAATGGGCTGAGTAGACCTATAGTTCATCTCTAGCTTTATCACTTTTGTATCTTTGAAATTTTTGTGAAAATCTAGAATATTTCGGATATTTGCTCCTCTCCACTCATAGATACTCTGATCATCATCTCCTACTACACATAGGTTATTGTGCTCACTGGCCAGATGCTCCAGGAGCTTGAATTGTAGCTCGTTTGTATCTTGGTACTCGTCAACCATAATATATCGATACTTGAGACTAATCTCTTTGCGTAGTTTTGGATTTTCGTCTAGTATCTTGTAGGTCAACATTAGCAAGTCATCAAAATCTACCAGATTGTTGTCGAGTAAGTTTTTATCATATGCATCATAGATTTTGGCTATTTTTTTATAGTCTGGAAGCTCTGCTTTTTCTAAGGCTTCTTGTGTGCCCAAAAGACTGTTTTTATATTTGGAGATCTCGTTTGCGATAAAAGAGATATTGAGGTCAACTTTTTGCTCTTTTGCTAGTGATCTGATGAGTCGCTTTTTATCATCGCTATCTATAATGACAAAGCTATTTTCTCTGCCTAGATGTTCGATATGAAATTTTAAAAAAAGAAGTCCAAATTTATGAAATGTGCACAATAGTGGCATAGTGGAGTAGTTGTTGCCTATGAGTGCCGAGGCTCTATTTCTCATCTCGCTAGCGGCTTTATTGGTAAAGGTTAGTGTCAAGGTATTGGCAGGGTCGATGCCAACTTCGCCTATGAGATAGGCCAGTCTTGTAGTCAGAGTCTTAGTTTTACCACTACCTGCTCCTGCCAATATGAGCAAAGGGCCGTCTATGTGAGTAGCCGCACTTTGCTGTACTTCATTTAGACTTTTTAGCATCCAATCTCCATAAATTTTTCAAGAAGCTTACCTCTTGTATCCTATTATTATATCTAGTATAGTATAAATATAGCCTATCTCATTATTAAGAGTTATTTTATACACATAACCTAAGCAAGATATGTAAAATAAGTAATTCTTATGACTATATGTGATACACTCCACTATTAACTACTTGGAAGGAATAGAGTTGCTAAAAGATTTTGTAAAAATAGAGACCTTTTTAACCGTGGTGAGAGAGCGAAGTTTTTCTAATGCATCAGCTAGACTTGGTATATCTCAGCCTGCTGTAACCCAGCATATCAAATATATTGAAAAGTTTTTAGATACCAAGGTTATAGAGCGAAAGAAAAATGGCATCAGACTTACCCCTGCCGGTGAGGACTTTTACAAGGTAGCAACCAGCCTGGAAAAGTGTATATCCGCCGCCGAGAACGAGACACTAAGTATTATCAATAAAAAAATCACCTTTAAACTGGGTGCATCATACATCATTGGTAGCTATGTTATTCCTGGTGCTTGTCTAAATACCATGAGTGAAGTGATACAAAATGACATCAAACTACAGATAGATCCGAGTAGGAACATTGTAGATATGCTCAAGCGAAAAGAGATTGATCTTGGACTCATAGAGGCAAATATCGTAGATGATGATCTCATATCAAGAGAGTGGATGGAGGATGAGCTAGTGCTTTTTAGTAATGTTCCATTGCCAAAGATGGTCTATACGGAAGATTTATACAATTTCAAGTGGATATGCAGAGAAGAAGGCAGCCAAGTTAGGATGATGATAGCTGATGTGTTTGCACAATTAGGTGTAAAATGCTCCAGTTTTGATGTCGTATCAGAGGTTAGTGACACCACAGCTGTATTGCAGAGCATCAAAAGAAGCAAAAAAGATTTTGACAAGCCTATTGTCTCGATTACCTCTAGGCACGCCATTGCTGAGGGTGTGGCTGATGGTACATTTTTTGAGTCTAGGCTCAGAGGATATAAAATGAGTAGAAAGTTTCATATAGTCTATCATAAAGATAATAAGCAGAGTATGTATATCAAAAATGCTGTAGAGCACATACTCTCTGGAGAGTGTTAGAGGGGCTTGCCCTCTGTGTTATTTTACTGTCTTTTTTCCTTTATCTATCCACCCATACTCTATGCCACCCTTTAGCTCCATAACATTTGTATATCCTAGCTGATTTACCAACCAATTACCTATAGCTTTTGTTCTGTTTGCATGAGCACAGTAGATGACAAAAGGAGTCTGTTTATTGATGCCGAGCTTTTCTATTGACCCCATCCACTCTTGTGCATGTGCCTGCCCTTGGATATCGAAAAACATGATTTTGTGTGCTCCACCGATGATGCCTGTCTGTTTCCACTCTTGTGGTGTTCTGACATCTATTACTATGGTTCCTTTTTTCATGAGTGCCTCTAGTTGTGTCTCGTCGATGTCCGCTAGAGTTGCTTTTGGTGCTTGAGTTTGGATGGCTTGCTCCTTTTGTTGTGTTGGGTTGCCAGCACTTAGTATAGTGGCTAGTGCGATTACTGATAATGCGATTTTTTTCATCTTAGTTCCTTGGTTTATACAGCAAGATTGCCAATACTGCGAGCAGGATAACTCCCATTACGATGATACGAATTGCCTCTACGCTCATTGACTTCTCCTGAATATATATTTATATTATGATTATATTAGCATAAGGTAAACACTAAACGATAAACTGTAAAATAGTCACAATCATTTAAATGAGAGGATTACAACTTGGGCACTACGTATACTAAATGGCGACATACAAATGGTCTGCTTTTTCTCCTCATGGTTGCACTACTGCCACTCTATGGGGCTGATAAAAACTGGAGCAGTATTGATATACCCAGCAGGCAGCAAGATGGTGTCAAGGAGATATCTATAGATTTTGCTCCACCAGCCCGAGAAAAAAAGAGTAACATCAAGAAACAAAGCAACACAAAAAGGCATGTGAATAGATCCAAACCCAACAGGCCGCCTCACAAAAGAGTCAAGCATAAAACGAGGCGTACTCACAAGAAAAAAACCACAAGAAAAAAGAGTCATAATAGAGTCAGCCATAATTCAAAAACAGGCACAGCACACTCTAGTCAATCAGATTTGGCTCGATTTGCGAGCCGTGTCAGGGCCAAAATAGAAGCTAATGCCGGCACAAAGCCTATGATGGCAGTACGTAGAAACATAAGTGGTACTGCCGTGTTGAGTTTTACGATAAATAAAAGTGGGTATGTTAGCAATGTCTCTACGAGCGGCATGACTATTTTTAGTGGTAGTGCCAAAAGTGCTCTGCAAAGAAGTACTCCTTTTGATACATCCAGTGTAAAATCAATGATGCCTAGATACTATAGTGTACCTATAACTTATCGGTAAAAAGATATAATTTCTATTCATTAAAAAGGATCTACTATCAACAATCTTTTACTGAGTGATGATTTTGAATCTATAGCTATCAACAGATATCCTCTGATTGATGTTCGCTCTCCTATAGAATACAATGGTGGTGCCTTTGTCAATAGCATCAACCTGCCTCTCATGAGCAATGAAGAGCGTCACGAGGTGGGGATTTGCTATAAACAAAAAGGTAATGAAAAAGCTGTAGAGCTAGGACATAGTCTCGTCAATGGTGACGTCAAAGAGAGACGCGTTAATGCATGTTTGGAGTTTATAGGGAACAATCCAAATACACATATTTATTGCTTTCGTGGTGGCCAGCGTTCACAAATCATGCAGTCATGGATAGATGAAGCTGGGGTTAGTGTACCCAGACTAAAAGGTGGATACAAAGCATTCAGAGCGTATCTTATGAAGTCTACAATGGAGATAGCGCAAAATCAAAATATAGTCATACTAGCTGGTCGCACTGGCTCCGGCAAGACAATTGTGCTAAACAAAATGAGTAACTCAATCGATTTGGAGGGCTTGGCACATCATAGGGGCTCATCATTTGGCAACTTTGCCACCAAACAGCCTACACAGATAGATTTCGAGAGTGCTTTGGCTTATGATATGATCAGGCATGATCACGGTGGATACAGTAGCTTGGTCTTGGAAGATGAGAGCAAAAATATCGGACGATGCTTCATACCAAATGAGATGTATCAAGAGATGCAAGGCTCGGATGTTGTATTGCTAGAGCAAAGTATTGATAGACGTATTGAGATTACTTATGATGAGTATGTCTTGGCTTCGCAAGCAGAGTATAGTGTAGTCTATCCTGATGATCAAGAAGCCTGGATTAACTACATGAGAGAGAGTTTCAAAAAAATATCTCGTAGACTTGGTGGCGAAAGATATAAAAAGTTTAGTGAGATTCTAGAGAGTGCATGGGATTACCAACTCTCCAGCACAGATGCGAGCAGACACAAGGAGTGGATAGCCATACTGCTCAACGATTACTACGATCCTATGTATGATTATCAGATATTAAATAAAAAGGATAGGATTATATTTAGCGGTAACGAGAGTGAAATAAAAGACTTTTTAGACAAATATAAGCAAGAGTAGAAGCCATAATGACGGCTTTGTGACTAGCTTTTCTTGCCCGTGAGTAGCCAATAAATGTCACTTATCACGACCAATACGAGAGAGATAGCCGCAAAAAACCCAACTACCGTAGATGCAGAGAGGATAGCAGCATTGGTACCTGTGTATGTGGTGACGGGATTGATGAACATATTCATACTATCTGCGTAGAGCAGATACCCCAGCGCAAAGATACCTATTATATTTACCAGTAGTACTGATCTTTTCATTTCGTCCCCTTGTTGTGTAATTTAATATCAAGATAATACCATATAATTGATGAATATTTGAAATCATTAGTTTTTTGTTTGGGATAGCGTAAGTTTATAAGATGTTTGTAAATTTCGTGTGAATGGTTTGTGAACGAATGTAAATGGTGGATTTTGTTATTTAGATATCTTCTATATTTCTCTTGATTATATCTTTTAACTCTTTGTCACTTATGTTCTCTTGGACTCTTTTTGAAAAGATAAATATAAGCCGTATAACACCTTGTTCATCTATATAATAAGTTATCACTCTAAATCCACCACTTTTACCAGTAGGAATAGATGAGTTTGCTACTCTGATTTTATAGCAGTTATGGCCCAGCTCTGTACCTGCTTTTGGATTTTTAAGTAGCTCCTCTTTTATTGTCTCCAAATCTATATATATATCTTGCGATAACTCTTTGCTAATTTTTTGACGAGTTTTACAAACTCAGGCGTTGGTACTATTTTTAAGCTCATCTATCAGCTCATCGAGTGATGACTCTTCTAGTTCGCCACTCTCTTGGAGTTTTGCCTGTCGTACAGAGCGTTCAAAACTCTCCGTTAGTATCATATGTTGGTAGCTATGTTGTATAAACTCTAAAAACTTCTCTTTGTTGGAGTTGAAACCTTCCAGAAATATGTTTTCGACATTTGGATTATTTATCTGCAATGTTAACATATGGACTCCTATTTTGATAACTTGATTATAACATAACAACTTTAGT
>CAYWGB010000036.1:0-8673 GCA_964457825.1 uncultured Campylobacterales bacterium
GTAGATATTGCAGGACTTGTCAAGGGTGCGAGCATGGGTGAGGGGCTAGGAAATAAATTTCTAGATAACATTCGTGAGACCGAGCTAATATTACATATCGTAAGGTGCTTCGAAGATGACAACATTACTCATACAGAAGGAACAATCGATCCAGTAAGGGATATAGAGATTATAGAAACAGAGCTTTTGCTTGCTGATATGAGTGCTTTAGAAAAGCGTATTAGTGGCCTAGTCAGAAAAGCAAAAGGTAACGACAGAGATGCAAAGCAGCAACTAGATGTTGCGCAAAAACTACTTGAGCATCTCGAGAGTGAGAGGCCGGTATCTACATATGAAGATCAAGATAGTGATGGATTTATACAGCTCAGCAAAGAGGCTAGATTCTTAACGGCTAAAGAGATTATTTATGGTGCAAATGTAGATGAAGGTGGTCTAGAAGAAGATAATAACTTTGTACAAGAGCTTAAAGAGTACGCCTCCAAGCACAACAGAGAAGTGATTAAACTCTGTGCAAAGATAGAAGAAGAGATGGTTTCATTTGATGATGAAGAGAGAGAAGAGATGCTTGAATCCCTCGGCGTTACCGAATCAGGACTCGACCAAATCATACGTAAAGGTTTCGACAAACTAGGTCTCATGAGTTACTTTACGGCTGGAGTAAAAGAGGTGCGTTCTTGGACCATACGCAAGGAGACTTCTGCCCCCAAGGCTGCTGCTGTAATACATAATGATTTTGAAAAAGGCTTTATTAGAGCAGAGGTAATCAGCTATGGTGATTTCATCTCAAATAGTGGAGAGCAAGGAGCCAAAGAGGCAGGAAAAATGCGTCTAGAGGGTAAGGAGTACATAGTCGAAGATGGTGACGTAATGCACTTTAGGTTTAATGTATAGATGAGAAAACTATACATAACTGGACTAATCATATGCCTAGTGGCTCTCTATGGATGCAAGAGCAAAAAAGATCACAACAGTCTACTTATAGTAGTCAAGAGTAAGTATAATTCTGAGCAGAGTATTAAGGTGTTTGGCGATGCATTATCTGGAACTGACAATAATTATACTATCAGCAACAGATATGCATTCGAAAAGAGAGCACAAGATGTCAACATATATCTCAAGCCTACCATGTCTGTGAGTATAAATAATCCACTTGTTAATTCGGCCATTCTCACCTGCTCACCATCGATGGCTATGGAGTTCCCAATAAGAATATCTGTTTATGAAGAGTTAGGTGGAGCTGTAAATGTAGCCTACACCAACCCTGAATATTGGTCCTTGAAACACAATATTAAAGACAAAAACTGTCTAGGTATCATCAATAAGATGGCACGTGATTTCGATGAAGCGAGAAGTGCCATATCAAAATAGAGGAGTAGCAAGTAGGTGAATGGACTGGAGATAGTAACCTTTAGCGGTGCCATGCTTTTATTTGCTGCATCACCTGGCCCTGGTCTATTTGCAGTTATGACAAAATCTGTAACCTATGGATTTAGAAACTCTTTTTGGATGATTCTTGGTATTGTGACTGGTGATTTAATCTTTCTTAATTTTGCTATTTTTGGACTCGATTCTGTATCGGATATGGGGAAGGGTTTTATTATTGGAGTGAAATATGTTGGGGCTATATACCTAATATATATAGGAGTCAAAGCAATTATATCTACTCGGAATATGCAGTGCACAGAATTAAAAATTAACAAAAACTCCAGAGGCAGCTATCTACTGGGCCTATCAATTGCCTTGAGTAACCCCAAAGTCATGCTCTTTTATTTAGGTCTTCTGCCTAGTTTTATAGATATCAGTAAATTGCAGAAATTTGATGTCTGGATTATCTCTATCGTTGTTGCGACAATCTTATTATCTGTTATGGCAACCTATGCTTATCTGGCATCTGGTATTGCTAAATCGATAGCTAATTCTAAAGTGGTTCATCTCTTTTTTGGGGCTGTATTGATTTCTATTGGTATTGTGGTGCTAGTAAAATAGAGTAGATAGATGCAAGTGGACACAACGGTGGAAATAAATTCCTAGCACATCCCTTGTTAGGGAGGAGGAAAGGGAAAAGAGATGATGCTTTACCGTCAATGTCCGGAAGCATTGTATCTACTTAGCTTAAAAAGTCTCTTAAATAAATGCTAAAATTGTGCATGCCATCGCAACATTTAACGACTCCACTCCTCTATTCATGGGGATTGATATATTTTGATCTGATATTTTGCGTACCTGCTCACTCACTCCTGTGGATTCATTACCTAAAACTAAGACTGAATGCTTGTCGAAAGTAACATTTTTATACTCTATTGTCGAGCCAGCATCGAGAGTATAGATCACTGTTTGATTGTGCTTTCGAAGAAACTCTAAAGATGACGACATCTTACTGGTTATAATAATTGGTATTTTAAACAGTGTTCCTGCACTGGCTTTTATCACCAGGGGGGAAATTTTTGCTGTAGATGTTGTCGAGATCATAACAGCATCTATATTTCCAGCAGCTGCCGACCTGATAATCATACCTAAATTTTGAGGATTTGTTACCCCGTCAACAGCAATGATTTTATATTTATCTATAGTATCAACAAACTCTTCTATCTTTAGAAAATTAGAAGCTTCTATATCAAGTGCAACACCTTGATCCTGTTTGGAATTTTTAGATATTCTTGAGAGCGCTTGTTTTGTGTGATATCTCAACTCAACCCCTCTTTTTTGTGCCAAGGTCATCATCTTGGTTATCTGGCTAGAGGGCTTGTTGGACTCGCACAGATGCAATTTATATATCGAGATATTATCATCTTCCAAGGCCTCCATGACAGCATTTCGGCCATAAATAGTCAAGATTTTTTCAAAAAAATTCTTTTTCTTGGTGTAATTCGATGAGTTGCTCGGCATTTAATTATCTGCATCCAGAGTTTCAGATGCTGGCATACCCATAACATTGTATCCAGCATCCACATAATGGATTTCGCCTGTAACTCCAGAGCTTAAATCAGAGAGTAGGTACATACCAGAGTTGCCTACTTGGTCTACTGTAACGTTCTGGGCTAGTGGAGAGTTGGCTGCATTCCACTTGAGTAGTGAACCAAACTCCCCTATTCCGGCTGCCGCCAATGTCTTAATGGGTCCAGCCGAAATCGCATTGACCCTAATGCCGTCCTTGCCAAGGTCTTGCGCCAAGTACTTGACGGTCATCTCCAGTGCAGCCTTTGCTACACCCATTAGATTGTAATTTGGTATATATTTTACTCCGCCATAATAGCTCAATGTTAATACTGATGAGTTATCACTCATTACCTCTTTTAGCTCTTTTACTACCTCGATTAGAGAGTATACAGATATCTCCATAGCAATGTTAAATGCATCTTTTGGTATATCCACGAAGCGACCACTCAATCCATCCTTTGGTGCAAATGCGATGGAGTGAACGATAAAATCGATCTCGCCCATATCGCTCTTGATGGATTCTTTGAGAGCTCTTATCTGCTCTGGATTGCTTACGTCACAAGGATACAATCTGCTGCCGCACTCTAGCTCTTGTGCTATAGGTGCAAGCTTACTCTCAAATCTCTCATTTAAAAAAGTGATTGCCATCGTGGCGCCCTGCTCTTGGCATGCTTTTGCTATGCCGTATGCTATAGATCTCTTATTTGCGATACCTAAAACGATACCTTTTTTACCTTGCATCATAATCATATCCTTGTTCTTTTTGCACCATTTTACCATTATTGAGATAGAATACAGATGTATTGCAAAAGGAGATGTTATGCAAGGTATACTTATCGTATCGACTGGTGGAACTTTTAATAAAATCTATAATCCTATTACTGGAGTTTTAGAGATAGATGAAATGTCAAGCTCCATCCTGGATATCTCAAGCAAGTGGCAAATAGAGAATATGAATTTAGTAAATATAATATCCAAGGACTCACTTGATATGACCAATGAAGATAGAGAACTTCTACTACAGTGCATAACCGACACGGAGTATAAAAAAATAATAGTCATACATGGCACCGATACCATGGAGATAAGTGCAGATTTAATATCAAAAAATATAAATAAAAAATCTGTGGTGTTTACTGGTGCCATGGTTCCATTCTCAGTTGATAAGGTTGAGGCTACTGCAAACCTAGCTTCTGCTGTGGGCTTTTTATTGGGTACTCCAAAAGATGGTGTTTTTATAGCGATGAACGGGATTGTTTCAGAAAGTCATCTCATTACAAAAAATAGAGAGAGGGGTCTCTTTATCCTTAAGGAGTCGTAGTATTTGATTCTTTTTTTACTTTTTCTAACGGATGACGTTTAAAGTACCCGTTATCATAGAGCCATCTATATATCTTCGCGGCAATTGGTGCAGCACTTGATCCTCCATGACTTCCGTGCTCATAAAGTACAGTGACAACATATTCTGGTTTTCTAAAAGGTGCATACGATGTGAACCATGCATGTGAGCGTCTAAGGTATGCCATACTCTTCTCGTTAACTCTTTTTTTGATATTTTGAGGTATTGATACCACTTGTGCAGTACCTGTCTTACCTGCTACGGTAATGGGCAGATCAGACATTATTTTATGTGCAGTACCTTTATCATTATTGCATACATCATACATCCCATATCTAATCTCACGCAAGAACCTTGACTCAAACGGTATTACCTTGGACTCTGGTTTTACCTCTTTTCCATTCATCTTTTTAACTATTCTTGGTGTAACCAGTCTGCCTGTAGCTAGAAATGCCGTGTACCTGGCTATTTGCATCGGGGTGATATTGTCATACCCTTGTCCGATAGCCGCGATTACCGTTTCACCCATATACCAAGGCTTATGATATCTCTTATCTTTCCACTCTTTGCTAGGGATGATACCATTGTATTCCCTAGGAAGATCGATGCCGGTCTTAATCCCTAGTCCAAGCTCCTTAAGTGTCTTTGACATCTTATCAACACCCATGGAGAGACTTTTGTTGTAATAGTATACATCGCAACTCTCCCTAATTGATTTACGCAAGTCCACATCACCGTGACCATATTTCGACCAGCATCTAAACTTATGTTTACTCTTTCCGACAGTTATGTGGCCTGTACAATTTTCTATGGCATCCAATGCATGTGGATTTGCCCTAGAAGCTGCCAATGCTACTCCCATTTTGATAACAGAGCCTGGAGGGTATACTGCGTTGATAAACTTATTTGTAAACGGGTGATCCAAGTTCTGCTGTAGGGCTTTCCAGTTTTTAACACTTATACCATCCACAAATAGATTGGGATCATAGCTGGGATTACTTACAGCCGAGAGTACTTCACCCGTAGACTTCATGACAACAACCACAGCCGCTTTCTTACCGAGAACTTCATATATATATTTTTGCAGTTGCATATCGATATTTAGTTCAAGGTTTCTATTGCTGACAGTTTTTTTCATCTCAATATTTTTAAGTGCCTTATTGCGTGCATTGACCATTGTTATGTTGTATCCAAGTTCACCCTCGAGAAATCTATTGTAAAATTTTTCAAGACCACTTTTTCCTGCTCTGCCCAACTCCTTAGTGGTGTTATCCTCTGCATTCTCTTTTTTGTTGGATCTCCCGATATATCCGACTATATGTGCAGCATACTTGCCAAATGGATAGAATCTTTTGGTATCTGCTTCAATTTTAATATTATCATTTAGACTCAGTAGTGGATATTTTCTAATCATATCATTATAGGAGACGAAGTCTATTACTTTGATATATTTATGGTTGTAGGGGGAGCTATTTTTTTTGTAGACCTTTCTCATTGTAGTAGTGTTAATATCAGGAAATGTAGCTTTGATGGTGTCGATAACTTTGGTCAACTCACCTTTTCCTCTGGATAGATGTGGTGCTATTAGCAGAGAGAACCCTATCTTGTTGATAGCAAGAAACTCACCATTGGCATCCACAATCTCACCTCTTACTGGCTTGAGATACTCTTTTCGTTCTATATTTTCTTGGGCCAATTTTTCATAGTAGAAGCCTGACTTAATACTTATTTGATAGAGTCTAGCTATTATTATGGCCCACACAATCATAAAAATTGTAAGTACAATCTTGCCTCTCATATCAGCAGCACCATGATGACGTCAAAAAGCATAGAGTATAGCAAGAGAGTATCCACATGTATACTGTTTGTACTAAAGATAAAATCGAAAATCGAAAGAGTAATAAAGTAAAATATATTTACACCCAATACCGTCATGATTGCTACACATAGTTTACACATTTTAAAATATTTTATTTTTTGAAAGAAAATCGCGTAAAAAAGCACAATCGATAAGAAATTTACCAAAATTGGGAGTGAGGTGTTTACCTCAAGATTGAGCAGATAAAAAAAAGGAAACCAGAAATATGAATATCCATCTCCTTCAAATCCCCTAATCATCAAAAATCCAGAAAAGCCTATGAACAATGGCAGGTAGACGTGTCTGGATATTAGTACAGGAAACAGTATAATGAAAACCATTATCACAAACATAAAAAGTGGCATCACAAGTCTAACTAGCAAAATTTAGCTCTCCTGAGTGATTTTGTATATCATTGAAATCTCATTACATATCGGGAAATGTATGCACTTTATGCAATCTGCCCATATTTTATGCTCCGGTAAACTCTCTTTTGGTATCTCTATAAAGTTTAATTTTTCAAAAAACTTAGACTCATATGTCAAGGAGAGAACCTCTTGCAATCCAAGTATTCTAGCCTCTTTTAGTAAATAGTGTACTATTTTTGTTCCTATACTCTTGCCTCTATGATTACTATCGACTATTAAGCTTCTAATCTCTGCGAGCTTTGGAGAATGGATATGTAATGCAGCGTACCCAAGGATAGATTCTGACTCTTTAATTAGTACATATGAGCGTATATTGGCGGCTAGCTCATCGTCACTCCTGTTTAAAATGACTCCTGATTTTATCTCTGGTGCAACAAGTTGTTGCATTGCTGGTATGTCTAGGACTGTTGGTTTAATTAGTTTCAATTTGTTCTCCAAATATTACTTTAAATATTTGATTATGTATCGCTTGCTCACCTATTTTTTTGCTATTGGAGACAAAGATGGCATTTGGAAATTTTAGCTTTAATGCTCTCTTCTCTTTCTGATTTAGTTTATCTATTTTGGTAAAAACAGGCAGATAGAACTGGTCACCTCTAATGAAACTGGCTATATACTCTTCAACTTCGTTATCAATTTTTGCCGTTGGGTGCCTGGCATCTCTAAGATGAATAAAGAGTCTAATGGAGACACGATGCTCAATAAACTCTACTAAATTTTTTTGCCATATTTGTTTGAGTGTTTTTGAGACTTTTGCATAGCCAAAACCAGGCAAATCAACATATCTTATGTGATACGGATTCTCATTAAAGCGATACTCTATATCAAAAAAGTTAATCAGTTGTGTTTTTCCTGGGGTCGCGGAGCTTTTAGCTAGATTTTTACGCTTCGACAGAAGGTTAATAGTTGAGCTTTTGCCAACATTGGAGCGTCCCATAAAAACCACTTCACTAATATTGTCAGGTAGTGAATCGTTGATACTTTGAGCGGATTTAATAAAAGTAGAATTGACTACACGAGGCACATTATCACCTTATTTCATCTCAAAAATTATTTTTGCTGGAGTATTTTTCTTGCCGACTACCTTGAATGAACTTTGATTGTTGTCAATAGTGATATTTTCTCCATAGAGCGTACGCTTTTCTACCAGATCGTGAACAACAATTTTTCCACTCAGCTTATATACATCTTTTATCGGGCTATATGAAACTTTTTCACAAGAACCTTTAAAGTGCAATTTATCTTTCTTTATCACAAATTTTGTATGGCCCTGAGCTTCGTATTTTACTATGGTTTTGTTTGTATCAAAAAATACTACAATCTGGTCAGATTTGATACTCGAACCATCTTTTTTAACAATAGCATTTCCATTAAAATAGGCTCTGCCTTCAGACTCTTTTGAGCTAAAAGTATCTGCTGTAACCTCTAATTTTTCTGCCTGTACTACTGCTGTCATACAGACAATACAAAGTGCGAATATTTTCCAATTAATCCTAATCATGTAGATATTATATCGTTTTAAACACAACAAAATGCCTATAAATGATATTTTTGGGATTTTCTATTAAAAACATAAACAGATAGCAAGACCAGAAAACTCAAAATTATCATAATCAGACTGTAGATATGGGCTTTTCCATATTGCATATTCTCTACGAGCTCATAAATAGCTACAGATGCGACCTTAGTCTCCCCTGGTATGCTACCGCCTATCATCAGTACAACTCCAAATTCACCTATAGTATGAGCAAATGTAATCACTAGTGCAGTTATCAGAGATGGTTTTACATTTGGCAAGGCTACATATCTGAGGGTTTGCATGCTGCTCTTGCCTCCAATATACGAAGCTTCTATCATTGAACCATTTAGCCCCTCAAATCCGCTCTGAAGTGGCTGAATCATAAATGGCATAGAGTAGATACAACTGGCCACCACTAATCCAAAAAAAGAGAATACAAAGCTTGTATTAGTGAATGAATTTATCAATTCTCCTACTGGTGAATTTGGAGCAAAGAGCACAAGCAGATAAAAACCTAATACCGATGGCGGGAGCACGATCGGAAGTGCCACAAACGACTCAATGAATGACTTGGCTTTAGATTTGGTTTGAG